>JAEKFU010000423.1 GCA_016522385.1 Pseudomonadota bacterium | reverse complement strand
GGTCAAATGATTCCATATGAGAAAGAAACGCTCTAGCTGAGCCTGCCAGTTGGGTTCGTCGGATACGTAACATGGAGCGAATGTGGGTGCCGAATGGGATGCACAGCCCCTCCCCGGTCAACTGACTTTTTGGCCCGCCGCCTCCCGTGAGTCCGTTGACCTTCCGACAACAGACCAGATTATCAAGACAAAGCACTTCGACAATCTAATGCCGGTTATGTGGCCGGCCGTTCAGTGGGGCCACACTCCAATGGTGTGCGGGTGCGCCAAACGCATACCGGTATGTAACCAGCTGCACATACCAGGTGCGTCATCGCAAGTAGGTTTGTTTCAACGATGTTGATCATCACTTGATTGAAACAAACCAACTTGAAGGACTATACAGATGAAAAAGCAACTTTTGACACTGACTGCCATCGCTCTTGGAGCGATTTCGTTTGCGGCTGCCAGCAACTCTGCCCAAGCTGCAACCATCAATACAGGCTTGATGAATGCCGTACAGATCGACGGTCAGGGATCAGGCTTCCAGAAAGTGCACCACAGAGGTCGCCGCAACTTCCGGCGGCACCGGCACTTCCGCCACTTCCACGGCTATTACGGCTATGGTTATGGTGGATGCTACTGGCTGAAGAGGAAAGCCTACCGCACTGGTTCGCATTACTTCTGGCGCAAGTACCGGGCTTGTATCCGAGGCTGGTACTAAATCCCAAACCTAGATCGACATCGCCATTCACAGCAGGGAAGCGCCAGGCGCTTCCCTGTTTGCGGCGTTGTGATAACGTCAAAAACTTGAGGCCGGCAATGACATGAGACAGCGGGTACTCATCGCTTGTCCGAACGTTCGTTCAAGGTCATCAGCCGACCAATGCGCCCGGTGGCGAATTGGTCTGAAGCTGGCCCCATGCGGGCATAGCTGGTGCTTGGGCCGGGATCGTAAAACAACCACAGCTAGAATGTTGTTGCAATTGCGTTGCGTTTCAAAATACAAAACTGGGGGCGGTGTGTTCAGCAACAGTTGAAGACCGGAAATTCTCATGACGGTAAGCAAATGGCTTGGCAGCACGCATGGTGTTGGTTCTATTATTGACATTAACCGTAAGTATAACGATATATCATATCTCATAGAAATTTGGCGGATGCATGATGGTATCATCCGGGTAGATGGTATCATTGATGCAAAACTTGAAATAATTGGCAAGATACAAAAAATTGAACAACCGATCCTAAGTTTAGACACCGGAGATAAAATTCAGATTATTATTTCTAACGTACATTCAGGGCATGCAGAGTTTTATGTTCTCGGACCAGTAAGCAAACTTTTGAACTATTGCGGTGTTAAGAATGTAGAACAATTTGATAATTCGTAATCTAACTCACCATTTTGATTTACTTTGTTTCTTGTCGATCCGCTCTATCAATCGGCACATCTCATGGACTTCATCCAACGCCCGCCTTTTCTCACAAATTTGCTCCTCTATTGCGTGCGCCTGTGCGCGTAATTTGACCAATGCAGCCTGGCGCTGAACTGCGCCGCCGTCATTGTGGTCGTAAAGATCCAGAATCTCTTTAATTTCAGCTAGCGTGAGATCCGCTCTCTTGCCCAAAAGCACAAGTTTGAGTCGGGCGCGGTCACGACGACCATAGATTCGTCTCGTGCCGCGCCGCACTGGATTCAACAGTCCCTTCGCCTCGTAGAATCGCAATGCGCGGGTGGTCACAGAAAACTCTTCGGCAAGTTCAGAGATGGTGAACTGATGCTTGTGGTCGGTATTGCTGCTGGCACTGGTGGTCATGTTTGTCCCTTGCGCAGCACCCCCGTGCAAATCCTGTTCACGCCCTAAACTTCAACCTGCCAATCCGCTCGCCAGATGCACGCAGGTGGCGTGTACACAAACAAGTGTAACAGTGATTTGACATGTGTCCAATGCATGGCAATTATACTTATCATGCAACAAGTGAATTTAAACAATATCGATCTCAACCTGTTGGTCGCCTTGGATGTACTGTTGGACGAATGTCACGTAACAAAGTCGGCTGACCGGCTGGACATCAGTCAACCAGCCATGAGCCGAACGTTGGCCCGCCTGCGCAAGACTTTCGATGATCCGCTACTCGTTCGAGTACCAAACGGTTATGAGAGGACGGCTAGAGCCGAAGATCTGATTGAACCCCTGAAAGAAGCACTGGACCAGGTGCGGCAGACGTTTGCCAAGCCCTCGTTCGATCCCAGCACGGCGACTGACGTTTTCAGGATAAGCACGCTCGACTACGCCGAAGTTGTTGTCTTGCCCACATTCATGGACTTAGTAACGCGCAAGGCTCCTTATTCGCAGATCGAGATTGTTCGTCGCGGATTTTTTTCGTTGGACGAAGTCTTGGATGGTCGAGCGGATATCAGTTTCGGAGTCATTCCAAGTTCAGTGCCAAAGCACTGTGTTGTTCAACCGTTGTTTGAAGACAGTTACGTTTGCGTAATGCGAAAAAATCATCCGCTTGCGAAAACCGAATTCACGATGGATGAATATCTAGAATACCCCCACTCGATCGTTCAGACAGGCGTGGGTTCCGGGAGCCATGTGGATGACGTTCTGCGTCGATCAGGTTGTAATCGTAGAATAGCGAAATGCTCGCCGTACTTTATCGGATCGTTGCTTTCCATTGGAAACACCGACCTGATCGAAACCTTGCCCAAGCGCATGGTTGAGCCGTTGTTGCGCGCAGGTAATTTGGTAATGCGCGACCTGCCATTTCCGGTGGAACCTGTCACACTCAGTCAGATCTGGCATGCCCGCAATTCCAACAACATTTCGCACAGATGGTTTCGCCATCAAATTTCTCTGGCAGCTCAATCGGTATCCGACAATCGATAAGAAGCGGTACAGCAGCAGATCCCAAGACCTGAGATGGAAACTGCTCCGTCAAGATTGTCAGCTGGGCTACGTTCGTGCTGCTAAGCTGTGTTGGAATCTACGATTTCTGCAACGGGTTGAATGGTTTTGTTTTTGCAGACCGTGTTGATCCTGAATCAAACGGCGATCGAACTTAGAGGAAAGCCTGGAGCAAAGTCGCCACACAAATTGTTAGCTTGATGCAAATCAAAGCAAATACAGCCCTAGCACTGTAAGAGGCACGCGGAGCCATTCTCATGCTGAGTGCCACAAGAATAGCAGGCTTGTTCTGGTATCTGATTTTCGGCCTTTGCCTGGTGAGCTTGTCGCCGATATCGGAAGAGGCAGAGGCGAAGGACTGCAACAAGCGGTTGTCGGCAATTTATGAAGAGATATCACCTTACGTTGTTGTCGTCTCATCCTTTGCAATTGACCCATTTGATCTGGCCAATCGGGTGGCGCCCAGTGTCGGATCCGGGTTGGTCATTGATGGTCAAGGGACTGTTGTAACCAACCATCACGTGGTCGCGCGCAGCAAGGCGATAAATGTCGGCTCAAAGGACGGACAGGTCTTTCGGGCAACCCTGATCGGCGGCGATCCGCTCCTGGACATTGCCGTGCTGCGTGTCCCGATCAAGCTACCGCCAGCCTCAGTGCCGCGCTTTGCCGATTCCGATGAGATCCTCATAGGGGACCAAGTGGTGGCGATCGGCAACCCATTCGGGATCAATCAAACATTGACGACTGGAGTAGTGTCGGGCCTGAACCGAATTCTGCCGATCACGGCGGCAAGCTGGCTGACACCGTTTATTCAGACCGACGCAGCCATAAATCCGGGAAACTCAGGCGGTCCGCTCATTAATAGATGCGGTGAGATTGTCGGCATTAACACCCTGACGGCGGCAAAAGGACAAAATCTCAGCTTCGCCATACCGAGCAACGTCGTGAAAAACGCGGTGAGCGAACTGCTCGAAAGTGGCAGGATCATACGACCCTGGCATGGCATCTATGGTCGCATGATCGATGTCCAGGCACTGATGTTCTTCAACGTACCGCTAACACCTGGATATCTTGTGGAGACTATCGAACCGGGAAGTGCGGCTGAACGCGCAGGGCTCAAAGGCGGCACGGTCCCGGTTCGTATCGGTGCCCAAGAGTTCATCCTAGGGGGTGATATCATCACCCGTGTGAATGAAACCCCGATCGTCGACATTGAGACCGTCTTGAATATCGTAAATGAACTGAAGGTCGGCCAGAACGTCAAAGTTGAGTATTTTCGCGATGGCCGAACAAAAACGGTAGAGATCTTGTTACCCGAGCGCCCTGTGTTGCCGGGCGACCTTCGACCTTTGCATAGACGACAGTAGCTCAAATTGCAGCCCATCTTAGACCGGGTCGATAGGTCTCATGATCATCGCAGATAGATGCTAAGCCGTCCGTGCTCAAACGCGGCAGCAGGATCGTTTTCTTTGCGCATTTGGGTAATCCAAAGGCCGCTCGCTATCCGCAATAATGCGGCTTCGCAGACGCTTGAGGCGCCTCTAGTCGGCGTCTGCTGCAACCCCCCCCCTTGCCCGACAATCACCGTCCACCCAGAGGTCATTTTTGACTCACGACGGACGTTTTCACTCTGAACTCTGGTACTTCAACAGTAGCTCTCTTAACACTCTCGCTGCTGCATCTGAGTCATTTGCAGTTATCGATTCCGACGGATTGTGGCTTATGCCGTCCAGGCAACGAACGAACAGCATTGATGTCGGGCAAAGGTCAGCCATTGCGGACGTGTCATGGGTGGCTCCAGACATCAGGCGTGGTGCGCATAGACCGGCAGCAGCGGCGGCCCGTTCGAGTTGATCGCACAGCTGGCTGTCGCAGGGGACTGCATCTTGCTGATAAGTCCGTACACACTCCACTGAAAGCCGTCGGCGTGCAGCCGTGCGCTCGGTGAAATCCGCCAACGCCGCTGCGGCTTGCCGGCGCACGTCATCTTCACCAGAACGCAGCTCGATCACGAACTGGACGCTACCTGGTACCGCATTCACGGCATTGGGATGCACATCAAGTTGTCCAACGACCCCGACTAGGTTCTCTGCCTGCCGGCAGAGGCGCTCGACTTCAACGACAATCTCAGATGCGCCTGCCAGAGCATCCAGGCGCAGTTCCATGGGCGTGGTACCCGCATGCGCCGTTCGGCCTTCGAACACCACCGCCCACCGCTCGATACCGCAAATGTCCGTAACGATGCCAACTGGCGCTGCCAGTTCCTGCAAAACCGGGCCCTGTTCGATGTGGACTTCGACGAAGCCCAGAACATCAGACTCCTCACGCTGTAAGCTCATGATGTCGTCGGGGTTCAGGTCGAACTCCCGCATTGCAGCACCGAGTGTCATACCTGCGCGGTCGCTCAATTCGAGAATGGCCGGATCGAAGGTGCCAGCAAGCGCCCTTGGCCCCATCAGCGCCGTCGGAAAACGCACGCCCTCTTCATCGGCAAATGCGACCACTTCAACGGAAAAGGGTAAAGTCTCGCCCTTCAGCTGTTCCAACACGACAATGGGCAGGACAACGCCCAGAATGCCGTCATACTTGCCGCCATTTGGCACGCTGTCCTGATGTGAGCCGATGATCAGGGTGCGGGTGGTTTCGCTTCCTTCGCGCCGACCGATCAGCGTGCCCGCTGCGTCGAGATGCGCCGAGAGACCAGCGTTCTGCATCCAGCGCTGGAGCAATTCGAGGGCGCCGCGATGCTCACTCGTAAACGGCAGACGCGTAACACCCGGTCCTGCAACGGAGCAGGCAGCAATCTCGTCCAGCCGGGCCATAACCTCCTGGCCGACCGTTAGCATCGCTGCGGGCTTTCGGTCGTCGGTACGCGGTCGAGGAAGCTACGATAATCTTCCTGTTTGGTGAGTTCAAATAGCGCTGCCAGGTCGGCCAATGGCGTCGAGCCATGATCCACGCGCAGGTCAAGCGGCGGGCTCACCGGCGAGACAACCTTGATTGCGGCCGACAACAAACCACGGGCATCCCCACCCGCATCTGCGGCGGCCTCCAGTGACCGTAGCAACCGTGTAGCAAGACTGCCCGTTGTGTGGAGGAATTCCTGCTTCAATACCCGCAGGACACCTTCGTTTGCCAACCAGTTACCGGCAACGGCAAGGTCAGGCTCCAGCTGCTGACCTTTGCAGTCCGTGTTGCCCGCCCCCGTCCAGCCAGCCGTGCGGCCGCAAATGTCCATCACCGCCAACTGGCGAAAGTCCCTGCCTTCATCGCTGCTGGTCAGCTGCGAAACGACGGCGTCTGGCGTGCTACCTCCTCGCAAGAGCCGTAGGGCCCGGGTGCCCCAGATTGTGCTGGTTGAGAATCCCTGAGATGCCACTAATCCCGCGTCCGGCTCAGCATAGAGCACCCATGCGCCGACGGCGAGATTGCCGGTTGCGGCGGCAGCACCCAATTCACCGGTTTCAGGTTCGCGCGCCAGGATCGAAAATGTCATCAGGATTCAACGCCTTTGCTTACTCAATGCAATTTATCACCATAAACTTGCTACTCAAGAATTTTTCATGATAAATTGGTTTTGCAAAAAACACCCCTGGGAGGAACTGATGAACAGGATTATCGGCACGATCGGCTTCGCCATGGCGATAACGCTTGCCGTTCCGTCTGCTCAGGCGCAGACACCGGCAAACGTGCTCGTCGTCGGCCAGATTGCCGAACCAAAATCGCTCGATCCGGCCACTGTTACCGCAGTGAATGATTTTCGGATCTTAATGAACGTCTATGACGGTCTCGTGCGGTACAAGGACGGCACTCTGGAAGTGGAACCATCGCTGGCCAAGAGCTGGACAATCAGCGATGATGGCCTGACATATACGTTTGAGTTGCAGAGCGGCGTAAAGTTTCACGACGGCAGCGCATTCAATGCCCAGGCCGTTGAGTTCAACTTCGACCGGATGCTCGATGACAAGCATCCCTTCCACAATACCGGCCCGTTCCCGTTGTCCTTCTTCTTCTCGGCCATCAAGGATATTGAGGCGGTTGACGATGATACGGTGAAGTTCACTCTGAATGATCCCTATGCGCCGTTCCTGTCAAACCTGGCGTACCCGACGGGCCTGATCGTTTCGCCCGACGGCGTGAAGAAGCATGGCAAGGACTTTGGCCGCAACCCCTCCGGCACCGGTCCGTTCAAATTCGCCGAATGGGAATCCAATGCCAAGGTCGTGGTTGCGCGCAATGACGACTATTGGGGAGGTGCACCCAAGCTGGAGGCCATCGTGTTCCGCCCGATCACCGACGGCAATACCCGGGTGGCTGAGATGCTGTCCGGCGGTATTGATCTGATGGTCGAGATCCCGCCAGACAGCGTCAAGCAGTTTGATGGCAACGGCTTCCAGCTGCACGAGCAGGCGGGCCCGCATGTCTGGTTCCTGATCCTCAATGCCAAGGAAGGGCCATTTGCCGACAAGCGGGTGCGTCAGGCGGTCAACTACGCCATCGACAAGAAGACGTTGGTTGAAAACGTCTTGCAGGGTACTGCTGAAGTGGCTGCTGGACCGACACCGCCGGCCTTTGCCTGGGCCTACAATGATGCGCTCAAGCCCTATCCGTACGATCCTGAAAAGGCCAAATCGCTGATTGCGGCCGCCGGCAAAGAAGGTGCAGAGCTCAAGTTCTATGTGACCGAAGGCGGCTCCGGCATGCTCGATCCGGTGCCGATGGGCGCTGCCATCCAAGCTGATCTCGCCAAGGTCGGGTTGAAAGTGCAGATCGAAACCTATGAGTGGAATACGTTCCTCGGAAAGGTAAATCCGGGCCTTGAAGGCAAAGCCGACATGGCTGAGATGGCGTGGATGACCAATGACCCGGACACGCTGCCATATCTGGCGCTGAGGACCGGTGCCTGGCCTGACAAAAAAGGCTTCAATTCGGGCTATTACTCAAATCCGGAAGTCGACAAGCTGCTCGAAGCGGCACGCAAGTCCACCGACCAGGCTGAGCGCGCGAGCCTTTATAAAAAGATGCAGGAAATCGTCTATGAAGATGCTCCTTGGGCATTTATTGCCAACTGGAAACAGAATGCTGCCTCGCGCGACAACGTCAAAAACTTCAAGCTGCAGCCGTCTTTCTTCCTCCTGTTGAAGGATGTAAGCAAAGGTTGACGCAACATGATGGGGCGGCAACCCCTGCAGAGATGCCTGAGGTTGCCGCCGCTCTAGGACTATCGCCAGGAGAGTCGCTTTATGCAGGCGTACGTGCTGAGGCGCCTTTTGGCTGTCGTGCCGGTCCTGCTCGGCCTGACGGTCATCGTTTTTCTGATTATGACACTGATTCCGGGCGATCCGGCAACGGCGATCCTCGGGTCTTATGCCACGCCTGAGAATGTCGACCGGCTGAACAAGCAGCTCGGTCTCGATAAACCCCTTGTGCAGCAGTACTTCATCTGGCTCGGCAACCTTTTGCAGGGTGACTTCGGTCGCTCCTATTCATTGAACCGGCCGGTGCTCGATGAAGTCATGGAGAGGTTCTCGGCGACACTGATCCTCGCAGGCACGTCGCTGCTGCTGTGCACCTTGTGGGGCGTTCTAATCGGGATCTGGACGGCCGCACGGCAATATGGTTGGGTCGATAAGATACTGACACTCGTCGTGCTCGTTGGCCTGTCGGTGCCATCCTTCTGGCTCGGCCTGTTGCTGATCCTCGCGTTCGCCGTGCAACTGCGCTGGCTGCCGGCCAGCGGCATGTTCGCCGTCTACGGCGGCGGCGATCTAGCGGACTTGCTCAAGCATCTGGTCCTGCCCGCCGTGACACTTTCAGTTGTGGCAACCGGTGTAATTGCGCGACTCACGCGCTCAGCGATGCTTGAAGTGCTGCGTCAAGACTTCATCCGCACGGCCCGGGCCAAGGGCGTCTCCGAGCTTAAGGTGCTTTACGGTCATGCATTCAAGGCGGCGCTCGTCACGATCATACCAGTGATCGGCGTCCAGGCCGGTTTCGTGCTGGGCGGCGCCGTCTACATAGAGACGGTATTTCAGTGGCCAGGCGTCGGCCGCATGTTGGTACAGGCCATTTCGCAGCGCGATATCCTGCTGGTGCAAGGTGGCGTGATTGTTGTTGCGGCGAGCTATGTCCTGTTCAACCTGCTTGCCGATCTCGCGCAGAGTTGGCTCGATCCACGGATCAAGACATGAGAACGGCTGGAATTAAACCCGCCTTGGCGCTTCTGTTCCGCAATCGGCTGGCAGGTCTCGGGGCGATTGTTCTGTCGCTGGTTGTCGCTATTTGTCTGATGGCGCCTCTGCTACCGGTCCCTGATCCGGACGTCACCGATCCGGCCAACCGGCTGCTCCGGCCCCTGGCAAAGGGGCATCTACTCGGAACCGACCATCTTGGCCGCGATTTGCTCGCCCGGCTGATCTGGGGAACGCTGCTGTCGCTCGCCGTGGGAATCTCTGCATCGATTATCGCTGCAGTTGTCGGTTCCGGAATTGGTATCACCGCAGGCTATTTTGGCGGACGAACTGATAACTTCATCATGCGCGGCGTCGATATGCTGATGGCCTTTCCCTACATCCTGCTGGCGCTGGCGATTGTCGCCGTCCTGGGTCCCGGATTGTTGAATGCTCTCTATGCCGTTGCAGTGGTCAATATTCCATTCTTTGCCCGAAACATCCGCGGCGCGACGGTCAGTATCGCTCATCGCGAGTTCGTCGATGCCGCCCGGCTTTCTGGCATGGGTGACTGGCGCATCGTCTGGCATGAAATATTGCCCAACGTTCTGCCGGTGATTGCCATTGCCATGTCGACCACTGTCGGCTGGATGATCCTAGAGACGGCTGGTCTATCATTTCTGGGTCTCGGATCGCAGCCGCCCCAGGCCGATCTTGGTTCCATGCTCGGCGAAGGCCGAAAGCTGCTGATCAGTGCGCCACATGCCTCGATTGTCCCTGGCGCCATGATCTTCGTCATTGTCATGAGTATCAACCTGCTGGGTGACGGCGTTCGCGACGCGCTGGACCCGCGCCTGCGATCGGGTGCGCTTTCACGGCCGGCACCGGTCACACGCATCGAAAGGACAAAGATCGCGAACCTTGCTCCGAGCGATCATCTGCTTAGCGTCAACGGACTTGCAACCCACTTCGAGGTCGGAGAACGTGTCTATAAGGCAGTGGGCGGCGTTGACCTGGCGATCAATCCCGGCGAGTGCTTGGGCATAATCGGCGAATCTGGGTCCGGCAAATCGGTTACCGCCCTGTCACTGCTTGGCCTCGTTGCGTCACCGCCCGGTGTCATCAAAGCCGGCAGCGTGCACCTGAATGGTGAGGATCTGCTGGCGGCAGACTACGAAACACTACGCGTAGTGCGCGGCGGTAAGGTTGCCTATATCTTTCAGGATCCGCTTGCAACGTTGCACCCGCTCTACACGATTGGTGTCCAGCTGGCTGAGGCGATCCGTTGTCACCGACCGCTTTCCGCACAAGAGGCGCACAATGAAGCCATCGACCTGCTGTCGCGCGTGCAAATCCCGAACGCCGCAGCACGCAGCCGCAACTACCCGCACGAGATGTCCGGTGGCATGCGACAACGAGTGGGCATCGCCATGGCATTGGCAAACGATCCCGAACTGATCATTGCCGATGAACCAACCACTGCGCTCGATGTGACCGTGCAGGCGCAAATCTTGGCGCTGCTGGACGGTCTTCGCCATGAACGCAACTTAGCTCTCATCTTCATCACACATGATTTCGGAGTCGTCGCGCAGATGTGTGACCAGGTGGCGGTGATGTACGCCGGTCGCATTGTGGAGACCGGCACAACCACGGAGATTCTTTCAGATCCAGCCCATCCTTACACGGCACGGCTAATGCAATGCGTGCCGGAACTGGGTGGCGGCCGGCGCACGCTGATGAGCATCCCCGGTTTACCTCCAGCCCTTGATGACTTGCCCACGGGCTGTGCCTTCGCTGAGCGCTGTGACCGGGCAAGGAACGACTGCAGCGAAGCTCCTCTTGACCTGGCCGCTATCACCAAAAGCCGCTCGGTGAGATGCTTGTATCCGGGAGAAGCAGCATGACACCGGCACTTGAGGTGATACAGCTTTCCAGGACATTTGGCGGTGGCAGAACATTGCTTGGTGTGCGCAAAGCTTCGGTTCATGCCGTACAATCGGTGGATTTCGCGGTCATCAAAGGAGAGACTCTGGGTATTGTCGGAGAGTCCGGTTGCGGCAAGTCCACACTGGCCCGCATGCTGGTTGGCCTCCTAAAGCCTTCCAACGGGTCAATTGCCATCGAGGGCTCGGACCTCACCGGCTTGTCAGGAGATGCATCGGCTTTCGGCCGGCTAATCCAGTACGTATTTCAGGACCCGATCAGCTCGCTCAATCCACGCAAAACG
>JAEKFU010000638.1 GCA_016522385.1 Pseudomonadota bacterium | reverse complement strand
ACCATAGAGCAATGGGCTTTATCGCTGACTCGCTCAACCGAATTCAGCCGTCTGCCACCATCGGAATCTCGCAGAAGGCTATGGAGCTCAAAGCTGCCGGGCATGATGTCATCGGCCTGTCGGCCGGTGAGCCGGATTTTGACACGCCGGATAACATCAAGGACGCAGCGATTGAGGCGATCCGCGCTGGTAAAACCAAATACACGGCCGTCGATGGCATTCCGGAACTGAAACAGGCGATTGCAGACAAGTTCAAACGGGATAACGGGTTGGAGTATGCACCGGCCCAGGTTTCTGTCGGCACAGGCGGCAAGCAGGTGCTTTTCAATGCGCTAATGGCCACGGTCAACCCTGGTGATGAAGTCATCATACCGGCGCCCTATTGGGTGAGCTATCCTGATATCGTTCGCCTTGCCGGTGGTGTCCCGGTTGCAGTCGCAACAACGCTGGAGGATGCCTTCAAACTGCGCCCTGACGTGCTTGAGGCAGCGATAACGGACAAGACAAAATGGCTGATTTTCAATTCGCCGTCCAATCCTTCCGGCGCAGCTTATTCACGCGATGATCTGAAGGCGCTGACGGATGTCCTTATACGGCATCCACACGTTTGGGTGTTGACCGATGATATGTACGAACATCTGGTCTATGACGGTTTCGAATTCGTAACGCCGGCACAGGTCGAACCTAATATTTATGAACGCACGCTGACAATGAACGGGGTGTCCAAGGCCTATTGCATGACAGGTTGGCGTATCGGATTCGGCGCTGGTCCCACGACATTGATCAGGGCTATGTCCAAGCTGCAGTCGCAGTCGACGTCCAATCCCAGTTCGATTAGCCAATGGGCCTCGGTCGAGGCACTCAATGGGCCGCAGAATTTCATCGCGGCGAACAATGAGGTGTTCAAGGAGCGGCGCGATCTTGTGGTATCAATGCTCAATCAGGCCGCTGGACTATCCTGTCCAACACCGGAAGGGGCGTTCTATGTCTTTCCAGGTTGCGAAGGAACTATCGGTAAAACGGCACCCTCCGGCAAGGTAATTGCAACGGATGAGGACTTTGTCACCGAGCTTTTGGCCGCAGAAGGTGTTGCCGCAGTGCATGGTGCCGCGTTCGGTTCGTCTCCGTTCTTTCGGATTTCCTATGCGACAGCGACGGACCTGTTGGAGGACGCATGCACGCGAATTCAGCGGTTTTGTGGGAATTTGAGCTAGAGACCGACCTTTCGTGGGGTCCGCGTGGATTCTGCGATGTTTGTGAGCACTTTTCTGCCAGATTCATACCCCACCTAGTGGGACCAAGGCCAGTTTGGGGGAATTGCATTAAGCATTCTCCAAATAGGCGTGTGCGTGACATGGTCCGGTATTTGCATAGCCGTGCTGGGGGTGTCGCTAAAGGAGACATGTATGAAACTTTTCCGCGGTCTACGCCGCTTTGACAGCTGCGACGATTGTTGTCAGATCGCTTGCACCAGCTTACGCCGGCGGTGTCAAAGTCGGTGTTCTGAAATGCAAAATCGATGGCGGTTTTGGCCTGGTCATCACATTGACCAAGATTCTCGACTGCATTTTTGAACCACGCCAGTATCGCTGTGTGATCACTATGTTGGCTCGATCAGCTAAATCGGCGGTGATGTCGGTTTCACCAATGAAGCGTATCTGGCGTGGGCGGTATTTGCCACGGGTAGCGTGGAACGTGGTTCCCGCGAAGGTCATTGCTTCGGTGCGAGCGGTGAAGCAGCGGCAGGCATCGGCACAGGTGCCAATGCGCTGCTCGGTGGATTGCAGGATTCGGTCAGTCTTCAGCCGGTCAGCCTGCAGAGTCAAAGGGTTCTCAATGTTGCCGGCGGCGTCGCCCGGCTGAAGGTGACCAGTCATTGAGCTGGCACCAAATTTTTGGCAACCGGATCGGGCAGTGGCGGTCTGGTTCGATGTAGCCATTCTTATGAGGTTGTTGTGCGTTGGTTAAAGAAAAAGGAGTCTATGATTATGAGAAAACTTGTCGCTTTGATTGCCGCGGCGGCTCTGGGCGGAGCTGCCGGGCTGGTGCCATCTGATGGCCAAGCCGGCGATGCCAATGTCAAGGTTGGTTCATTGACATGCGACGTATCCGGCGGGATTGGTCTAATTCTGGGGTCCAGCAAGGCGGTGCGTTGCACCTACACTAGGGCATCGGATGGACGTAACGAAACTTACACTGGCTCGATCAAAAAATTCGGGCTCGACATTGGTGTGACTGGCGAACAGGTCATGGCCTGGGGGGTGTTTGCTCCCAGCACGGTCGATGATGGCGCCTTGGCCGGTGAGTATGGCGGTGCAACGGCGGAAGCAACCGCTGGTGCCGGTGTCGGCGCCAACGTGCTGATCGGCGGGTTCAACAACACGATAACCCTGCAACCAGTGAGCCTTACGGCACAAACTGGATTGAACGTCGCGGCCGGTGTCGCCAATCTCTCTTTGAAGGCCAACTGATAGGCCCAACTGTTTTGGCGCTGGCTGGTGAGTATCGCGGCCAGCGCTAATTCTTCCTGGGTGGTCCAAGGATCTTGAACTCTTCACGCGGGTTTCCCGGCACGATATGTTTGCTGCGGCAGAGATTTTGAGGATGCGGGATGGGTGAGGACCAAGGTGGCAGCCACGAGCTAATGACCACCCGGGAGATTGCTGATCATCTGCGTTTGAAGGAGCGCAAGATTTACGATTTGGTCAGCTCCGGCGACATCCCGCATGTGCGTGTATCCGGCAAGATCCTGTTCCCGCGGACGCTAATCCAGACATGGCTGATGCGAAATACTGAGTATTTGGATGGTGCAGAAGCGCTGCAGTCTCCCCCGATGGTCATGGCCGGAAGTCATGATCCGCTGCTGGAATGGGCCTTGGCGGAAAGCGGTGCTGGCATCCCGACGATTTTCGACAGCTCACTCGACGGCATAAAGCGTTTGCAGCAGGGTACTGCCTCGGCTGCCGGTGTGCATTTGCGGGAGCCATCGGGCTATAATTGCGAACACGTGACAAGAGAGTTGCGTGGCCAACCCGTAGTGCTGGTTGAGTGGGCTTTGCGCACCCAGGGTCTTTTGGTGGCGGCCGGCAATCCTCTGTCCATCAGGCAAGTCAGCGACCTAAGACGTCGCCGTGTCATGCTGCGACAGCGTTCAGCTGGCAGTTTTGTGCTGCTGGAGTTCGTCTTGGGCGCCGCCGACATGTCGCTCGATGACGTTGAAATTGCCGGTCACACCGCCAAGTCTGAAAGCGAGCTGGCACTGGCTATCGCCAACGGCCGGGCGGATGCCGGACTTGGCCTTGAGACTATGGCGCGGCGGCACGGTCTGGGATTTGTTCCGTTGGTCGAAGAACGATACGACCTGATTGTCTGGCGGCGAACCTGGTTCGAGCCCGAATTCCAGCGTTTGATGCAGTTTGCTAAATCGGCGACGTTTCGCGAGCGGGCTGTCGAGCTGGGCGGTTACGCGCTGACCGGCAGCGGCACCGTCCATTATAACGGACCCTGATCATTGTGGCGCGTTGGGAAAAAACATTTGCTGTTCATCTCGTCGGTAGGCAGCAATGGCAGCCTGACCCGTCGGTGAGACCAGCCAGTCGATGAAGGCCTGGCCGTCTTTTGCTTTGATATGAGGGTGCTTGTCGGGATTGACGAGAACCACCCCGTACTGGTTGTAAAGACGCTCGTCGCCTTCAACCACGATACTGAAATCGGCCTTGTTGGCGAAAGCAATCCAAGTTGCCCGATCGGTCAGAGCGTAGGCGCCCATACCGGTTGCAGCATTGAGCGTGGCCCCCATGCCGGACCCGGTCTCACGATACCATGTGCCGCTATCGGCTGTCGCATCGACGGTTGCGTCGCGCCATAGGGCAAGTTCTCTGATGTGGGTCCCGGACTCATCACCACGCGATACAAATAGCGCCTCGGCCGTGGCGATCTTTTGCAGCGCGACCGCTACGTCGTCGCTGTCTTTGATGTGCGCGGGGTCACTCTTCGGGCCTACGACGACAAAATCGTTGTACATTACATCGTATCGCTTGACGCCATAGCCCTCGGCGACAAACTTTTCCTCGCGCTGTTTGGCATGGACCAGCAGAACGTCGCCGTCGCCATTTCGCGCATTTTTCAGGGCCTGGCCGGTGCCCACAGCGACAACCCTCACTTGGATGCCGGTTGCAGCCTGGAACTTTGGCAGCAGATGGTCCAGTAGCCCAGAATTTGCGGTTGATGTGGTCGATTGCAGAATGATGAAGCGGTCTTCAGCCGAGACTGCGCCGCTACACAGGATGAACGTGCACAGCGCGGTGAGCAGAGATTTCAACATTATCTGCTCTCCGCCAATGCGAGTCGTCCGGCCAGATAGTTGCGGGCCGAAGCACTGTCGGGCTTTGAAAAGAATTTTGCGGCAAGTGTATGTTCAGTCGCGCAACCCGCATTGATGAAAATCACGTCATTGGCAAGACGCCGTGCCTGACCTGCGTCATGGGTGACCAAGATGACCTTAGTGCCAGTCTGTGCGGACCGCCGGGAAATGGTCTCGATCGCGGCGGTGGCAGTCGGATCAAGGCTGGCGGTGGGCTCATCGAGCAACAAGACGTCGGGATGGCGGGCCAGTGCCCGGGCCATCGCAAGGCGCTGCTGCTCACCGCCGGACAGGCGCCGGGCGGGGGCATTTCGCCATTTGGTCAAATTGCAGGTCTTGAGCGCGGCTTCGAGCCGTTCTGCAGCTTCTGCCTTACCCAGTTGCAAGGTCGCGATGGCGTGCCGGATGTTGGCTTCTACGGTGCGGCGCAGAATGACCGGCCGCTGAAATACGAATGCTAGGCGGGTGCTCGTGGCATCGGCTGTGCCCGTATTTTGCCATTTGATGACGCCACTTGTCGGCGTGTGTAAACCGGCCAGCAAACGCAACAATGTGCTCTTGCCGGCGCCGTTGGGGCCCATGATGACCGTGATGCCGCTTGCCGGCAGTGACAAGTCCACGTGGGCCAGCAGAGGTGCGCCGGCCACCGAAAATGCGACCCGCTCCAGTTTGGCAAGGATCTTTGTGGGCTTTTCAGGCATGGAGTTTTCTGATTGTGCCCGCGCGCAGGGCCTCGACGATGGTGTTGAGCGCCAGTGCTAGGCAGATCAGCACCAATCCGAGCGCCAAGGCGAGGGCCAGGTTTCCCTTAGACGTTTCCAGCGCAATTGCCGTTGTCATGACGCGAGTAACATGGTCAATGTTGCCGCCAACAATTATGACCGCGCCAACTTCGGCAATGGCGCGACCGAGGCCGGCAATGGCGGCGGTCGCCAGGCTGGCCCGGCCGTCCCAGAGCAGTGTCGACAAGCGATGGCGCAGATCCAGGTTCAACGAGCGCAGATACTCGTCATATTCAGCGTTAAGGTCTTCGATGGTCTGCCTGGTGAGGGCAGCGACAATGGGCAGCACCAGAAGCGTCTGAGCGATAATCATTGCCGTTGGTGTGTATAACAAGCCAAACACGCCAAGAGGGCCGCTTCTTGAAAGCAACAAATAGACAGCAAGTCCGACCACTACCGGCGGCAAGCCCATTAATGCGTTGATCATCGAGATCAACAGCTGGCGGCCCCGAAGACGGCTTATGGCTAGCAGCGCGCCCAGGGGCATGCCTATCAGGCACGCCACAATTACCGCCGATAGGGATACCTTCAGCGACAGAACAACAATCTCTATCAAGTCGGTATCGAACGAAAGAACGAGCTTGATGGCCAGCCAAAAGGCGTTAGAGGTGTCGGACATGCAAACCTATTGCTCTATCGCGGCGAGTTATTTCACGAATTTATGTTAGGTTATCTTATTCACTATCAGTTGCGAAAAAAATGCATAAAAATACATAAAATTCGAATTGAAGCTCGGCTAACATGTTCACAATTTCCTCTTGCC
>JAEKFU010000567.1 GCA_016522385.1 Pseudomonadota bacterium | reverse complement strand
GCCCGGCCCATGGCAAGCCTCGCAGGCGACGGTCAGTTCACTCCATTTGCTTTGATAGCTTTTCGTCTGGGGCGAGTATCCCTTGACGTAATTCGTCTGATGGCACACGGCGCAGCGGGCATTCCAGTTCTTATAGGGCCCAGTCCAGTGAAGGCCGTCGTCCGACTTGAGTTTTTGATCCGGATAGAGATGGAACCACCGGCGCTTCTCGGTGTCCCAAGCAATGTCGAGAGCCTGCAGCCGTCCCCGGCTCAATTCGACAAGATATTGCTGCAACGGCTCAACGCCGACCGTGTAGAGCACCTCGTATTCGACGGGCCTGCCGTCAGGACCGTCCGTTTCGACATGATGCTTGCCATTGCGCCGGAAGAAGCGTGAGCGGACACCTCGATGGTCAAAGACGGCATCTTTGAAGTCGCCGAGGACGCTTTTGCCGCTCGCCCGTTTGAGCGCCCAGGCGTGATGCGATCGCTGCCAGGACTCGTAGGCGTTCGAATGACACTCGGCGCAAACTTCAGCGGAAACATGCGCCGGTTTTTTTGCGTTGTCTGCCGATTGGCCGAATGAGCGAGCACTGAGCACAAGCCCGGCGCCGAGTATCGCGAAGAAGACGCAGGCGTACATGATCATTGCATGTCGAAGTGTGAAAGGGTCCCTGCCCTCGTCATCATTTTTGGCCGGGGGCATCGGGTGATCCTGTTGCTTGACTGGCAGAACGCGGGTTCAGTGAACTGAGGTCCAGCGATGCCTTTTGCCTGTGTCGACCAACGATCTGCTGGCGGAACCTGGCGACGTGACGGTAGATCGTGCCTCCTTCCTGCCGATCGGTATAGGGTGGGCTATAACGTGCCCTACCCTCTTTGAGGATAAAACTGCTGAACGCCTCATCGCCCAGCTGGCGCGTCAGTCGGTCCAGCGAGGCGGCCTGATCGCCCGGGGTTAGCTGGTCGAGCCAGTGCCAGAACGTGTTGACCATGCGGCTGTCATCGCGCGACCGGCAAGCCTTGCGGAACAATGAGAAGGCGCGTGCTTCTGATTGCCGATACCGGTCGGCGAAGTCTCGCCAGCGGTGCAACAGCGCCGGTTGAAAACGCCGCCAAACCAGTATGAGCATGTAAAGGCCGATCGCGGCGACCATCAGCGATACAATGTTTGCCCGAAGCCAAAGCAGACCCGTGATGAGCCAGCGCTTGGCCTCATTGACAGTATCTGTCCCGTCACGGTTCGCAGTCGTCGGGCCGGCATGGTCGGGATTCGTAGCAACGGCGAAACTCACCGAAGGCAATAAGGATTGTTCGATTGCGTTGCTGTCGGGGTTCCACCATTGTACACGGATCTCCGGCAGTGTGACGCGCCCTTCGCTTTGCAAAACATATGTCGCCGCGTCGCTGCGTTCAGCGCTGTAGCGTCCCCGGTTCACCTTGTCGCTGAGTTTTGGCTGAGCCGGATAGAGCCGCGTTCCCTTGACAGACTTGAACTCAACCTGCGGCAGCGCGAGCGCGAAGGTGTTCTCAGCCTTCACCGTCACCTTCCGTGTGACCGCGTCGCCAACCTTGAGACCTTCGAGATTGCCACCATAGGTCTCGCGAACGGACAGTTTGTCTGTCGTGATGATCTGTTCGAGGCCCTCAGCGCCTTCAGGAAAGACCACCGCCATCGCCACCGGTTCAGTCTGGATCTTGATCAGGTCTGAGGGCTTACCATCGATCGCCACAGCCAGGGTGATCGTTAAGGGGGGGATCGTCAGATCACCGACACGCTGGGGAATAATGACATAGCGCTGTCGCTGTCCGGAACGCGTCTTGCCGCCGACCCGGTCGGAGAAGTTGACGCCAAGCTGCTCAGGCATGAGCGCAATCGCGCCAGGCAGCTTTAGTTCGGGATATGTCGGTGCCTTAGTAAACCAGGTCGACGTCGACACCTCTATCCAAAGCCGTGCCAACTGGCCGACATAGATATCTCCCTCGGGCTCAAGATAGGCGCGAACCTTGACATCGGACGCTGCCTCGTCTTCCGCCGATTGGGTCGGGACAGACGCGAGGATCAGGCTCAGAAACAGCGCAATAAAGAGCCTCATTGCGTGCCCCCTTCATCCTGAATCACCAGTTGATAGGAGAATTTCAAGCGCAGGAAATCGCCAGGCGTTGTCTGCACCCGGCGCATCCACATTTCGCGCAACTGCTCATCGCTCAGCCCCTTCTCTGCCTGGAGTTGTTGGGCCGTCATCTCGCCGGTGCCCTGTGCACCGCGCTTGTCAAAGACAACCCTGTCGGCACCCAGCTTTCCGCCGGTGCCGCCGGCATCTTCGTATTCCTTCTGGCTGAGCTTGAGCAGCCCATCGACCCAGTCGAGATTGAATGCTGCTTCAGGGAACTCCGGCCTCAGCTCTAACGCCCGTTTGTAGGCCGCCACGGCTGGTGCGAGCTTTTCCTGCTTGGCAAGTGCATTGCCCAAATTGAAATAGCCTTCAGCACTTTCATCTTTGGCAAACAGCGCTGCCGCATTGGCAAAGTCGCCGGCCTTGTAGAACGCCAGTGCCTTCCACTGCGCGGACTCGAATGCCCTCGCCGATGTCTGGTAGTCACCCCGCTTGAAGTGGAGTCTGCCCTGCTGGTCAGGCGTCAACCACCAGTCCAAGAAACCGTCTGCCAAGGTGGGACTTGGCACCAGGCTCAACAACAGGATCAGGATCACTCTGTACTTTGTCATCGCTCAGACCCAACGAACAGTCCAACCCCGGCGCGCCCAGAGCAAGATGATAAAGCCCATCGGCCAGACCAGCACATAGCCAAAGTCGCGCCATTGCAACTGGTCGTCCTGCTGGATGGTATTGACCAGGTGACTGCGGATGCGCTTTGCAATCGCATCGATATCGGAAAGATCCGGCGTCGCGCGCACCACGGTGCCGCCAGCCGCTTCGGAATTCGCAATCGTCCCGGCCAAGTCGATGCCCGGCGCCGCACCGTCCACCAGGCCGAAGCTCGACCCGCCCTCGCCGCCCTCGGCAATCGCTCCTCCCGCGGTTGTGCCAAAAATCATGAACAGGGCTTGATCCTGCGAGGTTTCGTGATGCTCGGAAAAACGCGGCGCATGAGTGCGATCAATGCCGTCGGTCATGAACAGGATCGTGCCGGGTGCCTGTTCGGCGGCGAGCATTTGTTCCGAGAGCGCCAGCGCCTCACTCGCGTCATCGCCGTCGCGCGGCATCAGGGACGGTGTCAGCGAATCCAGATAGAGTTCCATCAGGCGCGTATCATTGGTCAGCGGCAAGACCATATGAGCACTACCGGCATAGGCAATCACGGCGGTTCTTGCGCCTTTGCGCCGTTCCAGCAGATCGCGGATTTTCTGCTTGGCGCGTTCAAGCCGCATCGGCGGCTGATCGGTCGCCAGCATGGTCGGCGTGAGTTCAAGCGCGATGATGAGCGGAGCGCGGTCCTCGGTGAACGGTGTGATCTCGCGCTGCCAGGTCGGACCGGCCAGGGCAACCGATGCAAGGAGCAAAACTGCCGTTTGCAGCTGATAGGGCCGGATTCGCGTCGCGCCCTTCCCGGCGACGGTGAGATGTTGCAGCAATTCTTCGGAAATCGCGTTGCGCCACTGCACCGCAGCGCTGACATTGTGCCTGAGCCTGACATGCAGCCAAATGGCAAAGGGGATGACGAGCAGCCAGGCAGGCCTCAAGAAATGAAACTGATCAAGCGTGGCATCAGGCATGCGAGCGCTCCCGCCGTGATGCGCCTGCCAGCATGATGCCGGCGAGCAATAGATTGCCGATCATCATCGCGGCCAGAGGATAGTGGAACAGCTGATATTTCGGCCGGTAGGAAATGGTTTGGAGTTTTTGTGGCTCCAGCTTGTCGAGTTCAGCGTAGACGGATTCAAGCGCGTCGCGATCGAGAGCCAGAAACGAGCGGCCACCGCTTGTGTCGGCGATTGATTGCAAGGTCTCGGTGTCCAACTCGTTCTCGCCGACATTCTCCGGATCGCCGATCGCCACCGTGTGGATCGTGACCCCCTGCTCGGCGGCAATCTGCGCTGCTCGGCCGACCGGCATCTTGCTGCCGGTGTCGTTGCCGTCGGTCAGCAGAATCGCGACCTTTTCCGGGGCCTCAGCAGCTTCAAACAGGCGCACCGCAAGACCAAGGGCATCTCCGATCATCGTCCTTGGTCCGGCCATTCCCGTCTGCAATTCATCGAGCAATGTCAGCACCGTCCTGTGATCTTCGGTAAACGGCGTTTGGGGAAACGCCGCATTGCCGAATACGGCAAGCCCGAGCCGGTCTCCCTCACGGCGCGCCACGAAACCCCGCAACACCTGCTTGACCGCAGCAATTCGGGTGATCTTTTCACCCGCCGCATTGGTAAAATCCTTCTCGTCCATCGAGCCGGACAGGTCGACGATCAACAGCATGTCGCGGGCCGATTTCTCCTGAGTGATCGGCTCACCGGCCCAGATCGGCTGCGCAAGTGCGGTCACCACGAGCAACCAGGTGCCGATGCCGTTGACCTTTTGCAGCAAGCCCTTGCGCTCAACGACAGCGCCAGATTGCGGTTTTTGACCGCTCAGCGCCACCAGACGGGCAAAGAACGGCGCATGCAGCGCCCGCCCGGTATCACGGAACTCGGGCGTCAGCCAGAACACCAGCAATGGCAACGGCAACAGCATGAAGGCCCAGGGAAGGTCAAACTGCAGCACGGTGCACCTTCATCCAGTTCTTGCTGGCCTCAATCAGCCGCCGCGCCGTTGCTTCGTCGAGTGATGACTTATCGCTCCCGGCATAGGACAGCTGGTCGAGCGCCTCTCCATCATCTTCATGGAACAGGGTTCGGCCGGCGCTGGCGTTCAGCCAGGCGATCCAGTCGCGGCCTCTGAGACCGGCAACCTCCTCCCTCCGTGCGGCGCGCAATGCCGATCGCCTGAGGAGGACTGGCAGAACCGCGAGTCCTGCCAGGTCAGGTGAGATGGCATTGAGCTGCGCCAGCCCCTCGCGTCGATAGCTGTTGCGCTGATAGCGCTTGTACAGCCGCCAGCCGAGCCATGCGAGCGCCACCAGGATCGCAGCACCGAGCACAAACCAGCCAGGTGTCTGCGGCCACCAACTGACCGATTCCGGTAGCGGCAATTCCTTCAGTCCCCACATGCGGTCAGAGCCGAAGATCTCGGCCGCAGCCGGGGGTGAGTTTGTATGTTCGCTCATCGTTGCATCTTCCTCGGCGCATATCCGAGCTGTTTGCGAACCTGCTCGGCCACGGGCACTGCGGTCGACAGCGGCAGCACGGGAACCTGGCGCTGCAGGAGGAACTTGCGCACCTGGGCAAATCGCTCCGCAAAGCTCTTTGCGTAACGCTCTCGCAGCGCCGCTTCGCCCGTATCGACCTCAATCTGGAGCTCACCGTCGCCGACCACGACGCGTCCCAGCTCGGGCAACCCTTCTTCAAGGGGATCGTAAACAAATCCGCAGATCACGTCATTGTGCTGGGCAAGTCGGGACATCAACCGGCCGGTTGCTTCGTCGGCCCCGTCGAAATCGCTGAACAGGCAAACCAGAAAGTCGTGCTTGGTCACGCGGCAGACCCGTTCGAGGACTTCGTTCAGACGTTTTGGTCGCGACGGCGTCTCGTTCTCGACATTGAGCGCATTGTTGTGGCGCACAATCGTCTCGAGGATGCGCATCACCGTCTTGTTGCTGCGGTGTGGGCGTATCTCGTTCGTTTCGGTGTCGTTGAAAACAATGGCGCCGACCCTGTCGCCGACGCCGACCACGCGCCAGGCGCCCAGTGCAGCCGCCTCTGCAGCGGTCACCGACTTCATCGCCCGCTGGCTGCCGAAGAACATGCTCATGCGTTGGTCCACAATCAGCAGCGCGGGACGGTCGCGTTCCTCGGTGTAGACCCGGCTGTGCGGTTTGCGCATCCGCGCGGTCACCTTCCAGTCGATATTGCGGATATCATCCCCGGGCAGGTAATCGCGGATCTCTTCGAAGTTCAGGCCGCGGCCGCGCAGCTTCGAAGCCTTCTGTCCAGCCAGCAGGCTGTGGATCGGTTGGCGCGGCAAGAACGAGAACCCCTGCCCCTGATACTTGAAACGGATCAGGTTCTTGAGGTCTGTATAGGCGACCGCGCTCATCGTTCTACCATTCGATACGGTGGGTGCATGCCGCTCGTTCGGGTCTCATCATCATCGCAACAACACCCAAACACCCTAGGGCACCGCCACCCGGGTCACGATCTCCTTGATGACACGGTCGGCCGTGATCCCTTCGGCATTTGCTTCGTAGCTCAACATTACGCGATGCCGCAGCACGTTGTGAACGATGGCGCGGACGTCGTCCGGGGTGACATAGTCCCGCTCCTGTAGCCAGGCATGGGCGCGCGAGCACTTGTCGAGGCCGATGCCGCCGCGCGGACTGGCACCGACCTCGATCCAGCTCTTCAACTGATCCGAATAGCGCTCCGGATAACGGGTCGCATATATGAGATCGACAAGATAGGTTTCGATAGCCTCAGAGGAATGCACCTTGGCGATTTCCTTGCGGGCATCGAACACGGCCTTTTGCGGCACCGGCGCGGGCATCTTCTTCGCGCGGCCCGAGGAAGGCGCACTCTCGCCGCGCACCAGACGGATGATCTGCGCTTCGGCCGCCTCGTCGCCGTAGCCGATCATGACGTGCATGAGAAAGCGGTCCATCTGTGCTTCAGGCAGCGGATACGTGCCTTCCTGCTCGATGGGGTTCTGCGTTGCCATCACCATGAACAGGTCCGGCATCTTGTGGGTGGTGCCGGCGACGGTCACTTGACGCTCTTCCATGGCTTCAAGCAATGCGGCCTGAACCTTGGCCGGTGCCCGGTTGATCTCGTCGGCCAGCACGATGTTACCGAAGATCGGCCCGGGCTCGAACTTGAACTGTCCCTTGCCGCCGGCGGAATAGTAGACCTCGGTTCCCGTCACATCGGCGGGCAGCAGATCCGGCGTGAACTGGATACGGGAAAAATCGGCCGCAAGGTTATTCGCCAGACTCTTGATGGCCCTGGTCTTGGCGAGGCCCGGCAGGCCTTCGACCAACAGATTACCGTCTGCCAGAATGCCGATGATCAGCCTGTCGATCACCTCCTCCTGGCCAATGATCGATTGCTGCATCCGCTCCTTGAGAGCCAGTATTTGATCCAGCGCAGCCATAGAACTTCAACCTGCTGTGTCAGACGGCGGCCCCGAGGGACCGCCGCCATTATTTGCAAAGAACGTTGTTTCCAATCAAACAATCATTTGGAACCGCCGCTCGTCTGCAGCTGCTCCATCACCTGATCGATGGAGAAGCTTGCAGGTTTCTGGCGTGGCGGAAACTCCTGGAAGGTCTTCAAGAACTGGGCCACATAGGCTTGCGCCGGCACCAGGAAGAAGATGCGGTCAATCATCCAGTCCAGATAGGTGTTGGAAGTCACATGAGCGCGCTCGTAAGGATCCCGCCTGAGATTGGTGATCAGCGGTACACGTAGCGGTGTCCAGGGTTCTATCCAGGCCCGCAGCGTGGCGAATTCCTTCTGCTCCAGGAAAATCGCCTTCCAATCGTTGTAACGCAAGGCTGTCAACTCGCCCGTGTCGGCAAAGTAGAAGATTTCCTTGCGCGGACCCTTTTCTTCCTGTCCCAAGAGGTGCGGCAGGAAGTTGTAGCCATCCAGATGCACCTTGTACTCGCGCCCAATCGCCTTAACGCCACCTTTCTTGAGCTTTTCCTTGATATCTGGATCGCCCGCGGCGGCCAGGAAGGTAGGGAGCCAGTCCATATGGTGCATGATCTCGTTGGATACGCTGCCGGCCTTGATCTTGCC
>JAEKFU010000409.1 GCA_016522385.1 Pseudomonadota bacterium | reverse complement strand
GGCCCAAATATGCAAAGAACCGGCACAATATCGGCTTCATGGTGGTGGATGACATTGTCCGCCAGCATGGCCTGTCGGCATGGCGCAAGAAGTTCAGCGGCGAGGTCGCAGAAGGTTTGATCGGCACAGACAAGGTGCTGGTGCTAAAGCCGATGACGTTCATGAACGAAAGCGGACGTGCCGTGGGTGCCGCCATGCGGTTCTACAATCTTGAACCTGATGACGTCGTGGTGGTCTATGACGAACTTGATCTGCCACCGGGAAAACTGCGCATGAAGACGGGTGGCGGACTAGCCGGCCACAACGGCCTGCGCTCGATCAAGGCTCATATCGGCGATGCCTTTCACCGTATGCGCTTAGGCATCGGCCATCCGGGCCATAAGGACAAGGTGCATGCCTATGTGCTGAAGGACTTCTCCAAGTCCGAACTCGGCTGGTTCGAGCCCCTGCGCGACGCCATAACTGAATACGCCCCGCTGATCGCCAAACGCGATTTTGCGACGTTCCAGAACCGCGTGCATTTGCGGTTGAGCGAGAACTCGGCGACTGAACCGGTCCAAACGGCAAGACAGAAATCGAAAGCCTCGACATCAATCAAACAGATCGAGCCGGACAAACCATCCGGACCTTTCGCCGCCCTCAAACGGTTTATCGGCAGCAATCAAAGTAACACCTGATGGGTTTCAAATGCGGCATAGTCGGTCTTCCCAATGTCGGTAAGTCGACCTTGTTCAACGCCTTGACCCAAACGGCGGCCGCCCAGGCGGCCAACTATCCGTTCTGCACCATCGAACCGAATGTCGGTGAAGTGGCGGTACCCGATCCCAGGCTCTTCAAACTGGCCGAGGTTGCTGGTTCTAAACAAGTCATCCCAACCCGCATCAGCTTTGTCGATATCGCAGGTCTGGTGCGCGGTGCATCCAAGGGCGAAGGACTCGGCAATAAGTTCCTGGCCAATATCCGCGAAGTCGACGCTATCGTCCATGTCCTGCGTTGTTTTGAGGACAGCGACGTTTCCCACATCGAGGGTGGTATTGACCCTCTGCGCGATGCAGAGATTGTCGAGACCGAACTGATGCTGGCCGATCTGGAGAGCCTTGAACGACGCCTCGTTGGGTTGGAAAAAAAAGCCAATTCCGGTGAAAAGGAAGCCAAACTGCAGGTTGCCTTGATGAAAAAGGCGACGGCCTTGTTGAACGATGGAAAACCGGCTCGGCTAGCCGAGATAAGCAAAGCCGAACGCCGCGACTGGCAGGCCTTGAACCTGTTGACAACAAGACCAGTCCTGTATGTATGCAATGTTGAGGAAGCCGCCGCAGCCAGCGGCAATGCGGCATCAGCAAGGGTAGCTGAAAAGGCCAAGGCTGAAGGTGCCGGCATTGTGATTATCTCCGCTGCCATTGAGGCCGAACTGGCACAACTCGATTATGACCAGAGAACAGAATTTCTCGGCGCATTGGGACTGAAGGAGCCAGGCCTCGAACGTCTCATTCATGAAGGCTACCGTCTGCTTGACCTCATCACGTTTTTTACCGCCGGCGCGAAGCAAGCCCGTGCCTGGACTGTCAGGCGGGACACCGTGGCACCACGGGCCGCCGGCACCATTCACACCGATTTCGAGAAAGGCTTCATCCGCGCTGAGACCATCCAAATTGACGATTACCTCGCCTGTAATGGCGAGAACGGCGCCAAGGATGCCGGCAAGATGCGCCTTGAAGGCAAGGACTACATTGTCGCCGATGGCGATGTCATGCACTTTCGCTTCGCCACATGACGGATCTCTTGCATTTCGAGGACATGCCCGTCGGTGAGGTCTTGATATCGCAGACCCATGAAGTCACTGCCGATGAAATCACAGCCTTTGCCGCCGAGTTCGACCCGCAGCCGTTTCATCTCAATGAAGCAGACGGCGCCCGATCGATTGCCGGTGCACTAAGCGCATCCGGCTGGCATACTCTCGCCATGACCCAACGTCTTATGTTTGATGCCTATCTCCACCGGGCTGCATCAATGGGCTCGTTCGGTGTTGAGGAAGTTAAGTGGCTCAAACCGGTCTTTCCCGGCGACATCCTCACCCTGCGCTGCGAAATACTTGACGCCCGAGTTTCAACAAGCCGGCCGGAGATGGGCATTCTCACCATGCACTGGCAAACGTTCAACCAAAACGATGAAGTCAAACTCGACATGCGCGGCACGGGTTTGCTCAAGGTGAGAGGGACAAATCCATGAGCGTTGCCGGCACCTGGATGTGGTACGACGAGTTCGAAACAGGCACTCGGACTGAGCTTGGTACCTATAAGTTCGACCGTAATCGCATGATAGCTTTCGCGGGAAAGTTCGATCCGCAAATCTTCCATATCGACGAAGCCGCCGCCGCCAGGAGCCATTTTTGCGGTCTTTGCGCCTCCGGCTGGCATACCGCTGCAGCCTATATGAAATGCTGCGCCGCCTACAATTTTGCCGGCTGCGATGAGGCCCAATCCGTTGGCAAGACTCTCCCACCGCTCGGCCCGTCTCCCGGATTTGAAAACCTACGCTGGCTTAAACCGGTATATCCGGGCGATGAGTTGACCTTTCACAACGAAATCACCGGAAAACGGGCGATGTCATCACGCCCCGACTGGGGTATAGTCTTTGCTAGAAACACAGGCATCAACCAGCACGGAGAGATGGTGTTTTCGTTTGACGGCAAGCTGCTGGTGGCTAGGCGTTAGACACGAAGAGCATCATCGCCGATACCCCCAACCGGTCGTCTAAGCCCGCGCATATTCCTCGAACTTTTTTAGCACCCGGCGCATTTCATTATCGCTGAGCATCACCGGCTTACCGACCCTCAGCGCATCCATATACATCTGCGCGAGCATCTCGACTTGCTCGGCCATGGCCAGCGCCTCGGCCAGCGTCCCGCCGAACGCAATCTGGCCGTGATTGGCCAGCAGGCAAGCATACCGCCCCTTAAGCGCCGCCACCGCGTTCTTCGCCAGGGCCGGGGTGGCGACGGTTGCATAACGGGCGCAGGCAACGTCCTTACCACCGGCGACCGCCACCATATAGTGAAATGCCGGTATCGCTTTGCGCGTACATGACAGGGCCGTGGCGGCTTTTGAATGACAGTGAACGACGGCGACAGCTTCCGGCCGATCCCGGTAAATCGCCAGATGCATTGGCGTCTCAGAAGAAGGTTTCTTCTGGCCGGCTGTCACCTCACCATCCATCGAGACTTTGACAATATCGCCTGGGAGCATTTCATCGTATGCCATGCCGGATGGCGTGATCAGCATGTCGTCGTTGCAGCGTATTGAAACATTGCCTGACTTTTGCGGCGACAGTCCACCCGCAGACATGACCTGCGCCGTATCGACCACCTGTTGGCGCAGCCAAGCTTCGTCTTGGCTATGCATCGCCCTGCTCGGGGTAAAGGCTGAGCAGGCCGGCACGTGAGGCTTGGCAAACGCCGCGCTCAGTGATTAGCCTGGTTACCAGACTGGCCGGCGTCACATCGAATGCCGGATTGGCCGCAGGGCTGCCCGGCGAGGAAATCTCTATCGTCATCATCGCACCGTCCGCCATCCGCCCGCGCATATGGGTCACCTCAGCACCATCACGCTCTTCAATGGGGATATCGCGCATACCATCGGCAATCGCCCAGTCGATCGTCGAGTGTGGCAAGGCGACGTAGAACGGCACATCATTATCGCGCGCCGCCAGCGCCTTCAGATAGGTGCCAATCTTGTTGCACACATCACCATTGCCGGCGGTCCGGTCGGTTCCGGTAATCACCATATCGACCCTGCCGTGCTGCATCAGGTGACCGCCGGCATTATCAGCAATAATCGCGTGCGATACACCGTGGCTGTTCAGTTCCCATGCGGTCAGTGCCGCACCCTGGTTGCGCGGCCGGGTTTCATCGGCCCACACATGTACCGGCAAGCCCTTGTCGTGCGCAAGATAGATGGGCGAAAGTGCCGTCCCCCAGTCGACCGTCGCCAACCACCCAGCATTGCAATGGGTCAGGATGTTCACCGTTTCGCCGGGCTTGTTGGCGGCGATTTGCTCAATGATGCCAAGCCCATGCTCGCCAATCGATCGGTTGGTCGCCACATCGTCATCACAGATCTCGGCAGCGCGGCGGTAGGCTGCCGCCAGCCGGTCGGAACGTGGCAGGTTGCGCACCGCGGCCAGCATTTCTTCGAGCGCCCACATCAGGTTGACCGCAGTCGGTCGCGTTCGCCTGAGTCGTGCTTCAGCCGCCTCCAGCGCCTCATCGCCGGCATCTTCACGCAGTGCCAGGCAGATGCCATAGGCCGCAGTTGCTCCAATCAGCGGTGCCCCGCGCACCTGCATCACCTCGATCGCCTTCGCGGCATCCTCCAGCGTCTCAAGGCGTTCGATGACGAATTCATGCGGCAGCCGCGTCTGGTCAATGATCTCCGCAGACCATCCGTCATCGCCCAGCCAGATTGAGCGAAAGTGTTTGCCGTCAACATTCATGCCCTGTGTCCCGCTGCAGAAATTGTGATGAATTCCATATTGCTGCTCCACATCGCGTCTGTCATACTGATGCCGTCATTGCGTGATCAATGAAACTTCATCAATAGCGTGGGAAAGCGAGGAAGTCATGACTGCAAAAACCATTCTTGTGACGGCAAGCACGTTTGTTGCACTCGGCATCTCTCCCGTGCTGGCAGGGCCAGGCTGTGGTGGCGCTAACCATGCTTACACGCCTGAGATCATCGCTGATGCCGAAAAGTCGGCGCCGGCGGAAGCTGAGACCTACACGTCGATTCCCTATCCGCTGCCAACGTTGGACGAAGACACCCAGACCGCTGCGGTGGACGACGACACAGAGACGACGACCGAATAAGTTCGATCGGTATCTGACGTGAGAATAAGAGGGCCTGAGTTGGCCCTCTTTGGCATGTGCATTGCCGATTCTCTCGAGGTCAACACAAACCACTGTATCGCAAGTAATCACCCGGCTTGATCGGTTGATGGCAACTGGGGCAATTGATGCCTCACTTAACTGTTTTCCAGCGCCAGTTTACTCCCAAGCCCAATCAGGATCGAACCGCCAAGACATGTGAGCGCCCGCTGCACCCAACTGCCGGCTTTGGCACGGGCAGCGATCGCGGAAGCCGCAAACACGGTGACAATATCGGCTGAAGTGAAAGCCACCATTGTCGCCGCCCCCAGTACCATCAGCTGGAGCCAGACCGGCCAAGCGCCCGCCGGGTCCGCAAATTGTGGAAGAAAGGCCAGGAAGAACAACGCAGCCTTCGGATTGAAGACCTCTACCACGATGCTTTCGACAAATGCCTTGCGGGCACTTTTGATTTTCGCCAACTGTGCGTTGTCGGCGCGATTTCGTTGACGGATCAGCACAATGCCAAGCCAGATCAGATAGAGCGCGCCGGCCAGCTTGATCGCCAAATAGACTGTCGGCACATATGTCAGCGCCGCGCTCAGGCCAAGCGCCGCGGCAATGACATGAAAATATCCGCCGATATGCAACCCGAGCGCCGCCATGTAACCCGCGTTTCGACCGCGCGCCATCGTCTGTGCCGCAGTGTAAAGGATACCCGGCCCGGGCATATAGGCAAACACAGCCATTGCCACAACAAAGGCAATCAGAACATCCGGTGAAGCCATCACTTACTCGCTATCGAATTGCACCAGGGTATGAACCTTCACACCCTTTTTCCTCAACTTTGCTGCACCACCTAGAAACGGCAGATCTACAACAAAGGCGGCCGCCGCCAGTTCGCCACCCGACTGACGGATCAGATCGATCGCCGCATTGGCGGTTCCGCCGGTGGCAATCAGATCGTCTATCAGCAACACTTGATCGCCCTTGGCGATTGCATCGGCATGAATCTCAATCGTGTCGATGCCGTATTCCAGTTCATAGTCCTTGCCGATAACTTTGTAGGGCAGCTTGCCTTTCTTGCGGATCGGCACGAAACCCTTGCCCAGCTCATGTGCCACCGCACCGCCTAGAATAAACCCGCGTGCTTCAATACCGACGACATAGTCGATACCGCCACCCAGAAACGGCCAGATCAGTTCGTCCACGCAGGCACGAAATCCGTGCCTATCGGCAAATAATGTGGTGACGTCATAGAACTGGATGCCCGGTTTCGGGTAATCCGGAATGGCCCGGATATACCGCTTGATGTCAAAGCCGTTGCGAAGATCCATTGAGCGCGTCCCTGAGCTTGTTGCTGCTTCGCCCCGATATAGCGGTCCAAAGCGCGTTTGGGAATTCTCGGCGTCAATTTTCCGGCAGTTGGAAGCCTTGGCAATAACCTTCGAGCCGCTCAAGGGCGGTTGCCTTCGCACCTTCGGTCATGAAAGACCCGAGGAAGGAATTCTTGGCAAGCGCGGTGATGTCATTTGCATCAAGTCCGAGTGCCGCTTGCACCGCGAGATAATTCTCGTTCACATATCCGCCGAAATAGGACGGATCATCAGAATTGACGGTGGCGCATATGCCAGCATCAAGCATCCGCTTGAGAGGGTGCTGGCTCATGTCGTCGATTACGCCGAGCCTGAGATTCGAAAGCGGGCAAACTGTCATCGCCATGCCGCTATTGGCGATGCGCTGCACCAGCAACGGATCGTCGAGGGCGTGATTACCATGATCGATCCGCTCGATCTTGAGCACATCAAGCGCTTGTTCCACGTAGGCCGCCGGCCCTTCTTCACCGGCATGGGCAACCGGTGTAAAGCCTTCCTGGCGCGCCTCGCGATACACCCGGGCGAACTTGGACGGCGGGTGGCCGGCTTCGGATGAATCGAGTCCAACTCCGAAAATACTCTCCTTGCACCGGCAGCCATGCTTAAGCGTTTCAAACGCGGCTTCTTCTGACAAATGCCGCAGAAAGCACATGATCAGCTTCGATGAAATGCCCAGCTCTTTCTCTCCGCGCTCGAGCGCCGATGTGATGCCGCCGAGCGCTGTATCGAAGGAAACACCACGCTCGGTGTGCCCTTGCGGGTCAAAGAAGATCTCCACATGCGCCACATGCTGGCCGTGCACCTTCTCCAGATACGCCCATGTCAGGTCAAAGAAATCCCGTTCGGTGATCAACACCGACATGCCGAGATAGTAAACATCGAGAAAATCCTGCAGGCAGGAAAACTGATAGGCCGCGCGGATCTCATCCACGTCGTCGTACGGCAGAATCACGTTGTTGCGCTGGGCCAATTCCATCATCAGTTCAGGCTCGAGCGTACCCTCGATATGAAGGTGCAACTCGGCCTTCGGCATTTCGGCGATGAAGCGGTAGAGATCTGACATGTCGGCCACCCAAGCTGCACAATTCGGGCAAAAAAGTGCAGGCAGATTATTCATCTGCCTGCAACATTTGTGGTGCGTCTGTTCAAACGTCAGGCAAGCTCTATGTTGGCTGCCTGTTTGCCACGACCGCGTGCATCATCTTCAACCGTGAACGATAGGCTTGTGCCGTCTGCCGGTGCGCTAAGACCGGCTGCCTCGA
>JAEKFU010000546.1 GCA_016522385.1 Pseudomonadota bacterium | reverse complement strand
TGGCAGCGCCACGATCACCTTGTTGTCGCCATCGGGCACCGAGAAGGGGTTCTTTGCGGATCATGGCTGGGCGCCATCACAGAACAGTACTGTCATACTGCCGACGCCGAAAACCATCTGGAGCGTGCAGGGTAATCGCGTGCTGACACAGGATGCGCCGGTTACACTCACCTGGGACAACGGTGAGGGGTTGACGTTCAAGCGCACGATCGCGGTCGACAACGATTACATGTTCTCAATCCGCCAGGAGGTAGTGAATTCGACAAGCGGTACAATCGTGCTCTACCCCTACGCACGCGTACAGCGCCAGGAGCTGCCACAGATCGAAGGGTTCATCATCCTGCATGAAGGCCTGGTTGGTGTCTTGGGCGAGGAGCTCACAGAGATTTCCTATGACGACGTGAAGGAAACACCGCAGGCGATCACAGCGGATTCCAAGGGCGGTTGGCTCGGCATCACCGACAAATACTGGGCTGTCGTGGTGGTGCCAGCACAGGATGCCAACGTCACAACCAGGTTCTCCCACAAGCTGTCGGGCGGACGAGATCTGTTCCAGGCGGACTACACACTCAAGAACGGTCTTACCATCGCGGCCGGCCGGTCCGGTCAATTCGAAAGCCGCCTGTTTGCTGGCGCCAAGGTCTTCGACACGATCAACCGGTACAATGATGAGCAGAACATTATCCAGTTCGATCTGATGATCGACTGGGGATATCTCTATTTCATTACCAAGCCGCTGTTCTGGCTGTTGAACTATCTCTACAAACTGATCGGCAATTTCGGCGTATCGATCCTGATCGCCACGGTGCTGATCAAGATTGCGTTCTTTCCTCTTGCCAACAAGTCCTATGCCTCAATGGCCAAGATGAAAGTGCTGCAGCCGGAGATGATGAAGATCCGCGAGCGCTTTGCCGATGACAAAATGCGCCAGCAGCAGGAGATGATGGCGCTCTATAAGAAGGAAAAGGTCAACCCGATGTCCGGCTGCCTGCCGGTGGTGGTGCAGATCCCGGTTTTCTTTGCGCTCTACAAGGTGCTGTTTGTCACTATCGAGATGCGGCATGCGCCGTTTTATGGCTGGATCAAGGACCTGTCGGCGCATGATCCGACGAGCCTGTTCAACCTGTTCGGCCTGATTCCGTGGGAGCCGCCGCTGTTCATGATGGTCGGCGTGCTGCCGATCATCATGGGTGTCACCATGTGGATCCAGATGCGCCTGAATCCGGCACCGCCCGATCCCGTGCAGGCTCAGATTTTCGCCTGGATGCCGCTGTTCTTCACCTTCCTGCTGGCGACCTTCCCGGCCGGGCTGGTGTTGTACTGGGCATGGAACAACTTCCTGTCGATCCTCCAACAGGCGGCCATCATGAAGCGGCATGGGGCGGAGATCAACCTGGTCCAAAACATCAAGGACTCGCTGCCATTCCTATTCAAGAAGAAAACCGCCGAGTGAGCGGTTGATGCTTTGGCGGATCGGCAACAGCAATTCTCAGATGAAGAACTGGAACACGGCCGGCTGCTGTTTGCCGGGCCGGTGGACTTTCTCATGGGCGTTGCAGGTCTCCAACAACTGCCGGAAGAGTTTCTGGTCGAGATTGCATTTGCCGGGCGCTCCAATGTCGGCAAGTCGTCCCTGTTGAACGCGTTGACCAATCGCAAGGACCTTGCCCGCACATCAAACACGCCGGGTCGAACGCGTGAACTCAACTATTTCAAGGTGGGCGACCGGCTGGCCATCGTCGACATGCCTGGCTATGGCTATGCCAAGGCGCAAAAGACACTGGTGCGCAGATGGCAGGCACTGGTCCGAGCCTATCTGCGCGGCCGGGCGAACCTCAGGCGAGTGTTCATCCTGATCGATGCCAGGCACGGCCTGAAAGACACCGATGAAGCGACGCTGGAATTGCTCGACGAGACCGCCGTGGGCTACCAGATCGTGTTGACCAAAATCGATAAGATCAAAGCCGACGAGCTGGACGAAGTGGTGACGCGAACGCTGGCCGGTCTCAAAAAACGCCCCGCCGCCCATCCGCAGCTGCATGCGACGTCAAGTGTTAAGGGCAATGGCATTGCCGAGCTTCGCGCTGAAATCGCTGCTATGCTGGACCGATAGAACGGATCCACACCTAGAGCCCCGACATGTTCAGCCACTTCACCATGGGCAGCAATGACCTTCAGCGGGCCGGCGCATTTTACTCGCCGGTAATGGAAGCACTTGGGCAATCGCTGGTGACGACATCGCCAACGGACGACTACTTGATGTTCGCACCGCCTGGGCAGCGGTTTCCGCATCTGTTCATCTGCCGGCCATTCGACAATCTGCCGGCTACGTGGAGCAACGGCTACCACATCGCCTTCAACGTGGCGGATCAAGAGGCGGTCGATCAGTTCCATGCCGCAGCGCTGGCCAATGGCGGTCTTGATGAAGGGGCGCCGGGACTGCGGCCAGAATACGCACCGGACTACTATGGCGGCTACGTGCGTGATCCCGACGGCAACAAGCTGCAGGCCGTCTGCTACACGTCCGGTCGACGGGCCGGCTCCACCGGCAATGTCATTTCTCATATCACCGTCGGCCATGCCGACCTGGATCGAGAGCGCGCCTTTTACACTGCCACATTGGCGCCCCTTGGGATCGTCGAGTTACCGGAAGAGGGTGACGAGGCGTCAGTCGGGTTCGGCCTTGCCGGCTTCGAGCTACCCGTAGTCTATGTCCAGCCGCCGTTTGACGGCCGGCCGGCGACCTGGGGCAACGGCACGCATACGGCCTTTGCGGCGCCAAGTCGCGATGCTGTCGACAGCTTTCATGCCGCCGCATTGGCGCACGGTGGTACCTGCGGCGGTCCGCCCGGTCTTCGGCCGCAATACTCTGAGAATTACTACGCTGCCTACGTTCTCGACCCTGTCGGCAACAAGCTGCAGGCGGTTTGCCGCGCGGCTGTCTAGAGCGTGTCTTTGTCATATGGAACCATTTGAGAAAGACACGCTCTAGGTCCTATTCAGATATAAGATTTTATGGTTTTGATGTTCCATCAAAACCACACCCTAGGAAGGGGTTAACACCATGCGTGATGCCATGCGGCAGCGGACACTGGAATTCCAGCGACGCCTGAAGGACGACGGGATCGATGTTGCAATCATCACGGACGAGGATTCGATTGCCTGGTTTGCCGGGTACTGGGGATATCTTGGTGTCGAGTTCGGCCGCCCGACCATGCTGGTGGTGCCGGTCGAGGGGGCGCCGTGTGTAATCACACCACTGATGGAAAGCGCGATGGCGGGGGCCATGACCTGGGTCGAGGACGTGCGCCCCTGGCAGGATGCGCGCGGGCCCGATCATTGGGATGAAGTTCTTGCCAGGCTGGTCAAGCCGACGCCAAAGCTTAATGTCGGTATCGAACAGTTCAAGATGCCGGCGCTGGTTGCCGGTTTTGTCGAAGACACCTATGGCACAGCGCACCTGAAAGATATTTCGCGGCATATCTCGCAGATGCGGATGATCAAATCACCGCTCGAGATCGACATCATGCGCAAGGCCGGTCAGATTGCCATTGCGATGCTCGACGGCGGTCGCACCAAGCTGGGTGAAGGTGTGGCCGAATACGAGCTGGCGCTCGCGGTCATCGATGCCGGCACCCGCAAAGCAGCCGGCTTTCTGACCGATGCGGGTCTTGAGGCTTTCGTTTCACCGATGGTGCACAATCTCCAGGTACTGCAATCGGGCGAGCATACGGCGATGGTTCATCGCCGGCCGAATGTGCGCACGCTCAGTAAAGGTGATCCGGTCTATTTCTGCTTTTGCGGCATTGTGAATTTCAAGCAGTACAAACTCGGATTTGACCGGGAGTATTTCATTGGTTCGGTGACCGACGAACAGGCCAGGATCTATGAGGTCTGCATTGCCGCGCAGGAGGCAGCACTTGCGGCCGTGCGACCCGGTGTGATCGCTGAAGATGTGCATCATGCCGCGAGCGAGGTCTACCGGTCAGCAGGCTTTGCGCCTGGATATCGCACCGGCCGTGCCATCGGCATCTCCAATCTGGAGAGTCCGGAACTTAAGGAAGGCGACCAGACGGTCCTGCAGGAAGGCATGACATTTGCCGTTGACGGCGGCATCACAGTGCCGGGTCAGTACGGTGCCCGCGTCGGCGACAGCATCCTGGTGACCAAGGACGGCTTTGAGGTCTTCACGCCTTACCCGAAAGACCTGACGGTGGTTTGACGCGCGGTCCAGTTATCCCGCAGCCGGCGGCATCGGCGGCTCTGCAAGATGGTTGCGTTTGATCCACACGCGTGCGCCCGCTGGACCGGCCTCGGCCTCGGCCGTGCCGCCCTTGGGCAGACGCAGCCAGGATTGCGGTTCGAATGTCTCGCCGCTTTCGATGAAGCTGCCTTCAAGGACCAGTACCTCCAGGCCGTTCGGAGCATCCAATCGAACGCGACTGACCGGTTGCCAGATTTCGAGAAAAACCTCTTCATGCGCATCCTTGAACAACGGCATGATCTCTACATTGGAACGATCCGGATCGACAATGAAGGGCATCTTGTTTGTATCGATGCGCACATGAGTGCGATCGGTCAGATCAAATTGCCAGAGCTTGACAAAGATGGTGCAGCCCGGTGCCGAGCCCGGCGTGTGGCTGGATTGCGGCGGATTGCGGATATAGCTGCCGGCGGGAAAATCACCATGTTCGTCCTGGAACACGCCATCGAGCACGAAAAACTCCTCGCCGCCGGTATGGACATGTGGCGAGAACGAACTTTCCGGCGCATATCGAACTATCGAGGTGGCTCTGGCGACCTCGTCACCAATGCGGTCAAGCATGCGACGGTCAACGCCGGGCATCGGCGACGGCTTCCAAGGGATCTTTGCGGCATGCACCGCGGCGCGTTTTGAAAAATCAGCGTTCAGTTCCATCTTGGCCCTTTCGGATCACGCAGCGACAATATCCATCTTTGCTTTCATCACTGGATGAAATCTGCAGAAGTAGGACCGTTCCGCGTTTGCGGCAACGATAACACTTTTGCGCTGGTGCGTGTCGATTCTTCCGGTATCCCAACTTTCATCACTGGCAGTTGCAGTGTGCGGAGCAATGTCGCGGTTGATCCAGGTGAGGGTGTCACCTGGATTCACCTTAAGGCTGCTCGGGACAAACTCGAATCCGGTGATCTCAACCACATGCTCGACTGATTGCTTCGCCATCGCCGATGAAGATGACAGCAATCTGAAAACCCCGGACGTGGCAGCCGACGCTGCCACAAGGCCGGTCGCCAAGGATCGACG
>JAEKFU010000399.1 GCA_016522385.1 Pseudomonadota bacterium | reverse complement strand
CTTTTCACGCACCGCGCCAAGCGACTGGGTTACCTCGGAAAGTTTGTCGGTATGTGTTTTGACCGCGGCCTCGATACCACCAACGCGTTGCTCGATAGCAGACAGATCGGCCATCAGTGATGCACCGAATACTCTTGCACCATAGTCCCTATAGAGCCAGGCGCCGAGACCGGCCGCCACCACGACCATGGCGACCATTCCGGCGGCAATCCATTTTTTGCGGCCGCCATGCACAGTTGCGGCCGGCTGGTCATCATCCACGGGGGCTGCTTCTGCTGTGTCCGCCGCCGTCGGTGTATCGTCGGTAGCCGTTGCATCCGCTTCGGCCTCTGCGTCGGCAGTCTCGGTGGTTTGCAATTTCTCCGGCGCTGGCGGGGCAGCGTCATCGGATTCTGCCTCTTCGGCTTTTAGATCAATCACCGGCGGGCGCACCGCGCTGCGTGACTTGCTGCTTCGTCTCGGTCTTTTCGCCATGGGAGATGCCCATGCCTCCATGTTATTTGCGTGTTGGCTGGTCGATGCTAAGAGCGAGCACGTTCCGCGTCCAATATTGTTGCGATCATCTCCCGCTCGGTGGGTTTGTCGGCCGTCACGATAGCACTGCTGCTGCCGAATGCACCACGAATTACCGATGCGACATTTTCAGACAGGCAGTAGTGCGTGAGTAGTGCCCCCTCAGACATCAGGTCTGCCTGGCTCACTAACCTGCACCAGATATCCGCGGTGCGCGGTGAATACAATACAACGCCACCAGCCTGGTGGTTGGCGAGTGCAGCTTGCGCCGGTGCCGATAGTTTTTCGGCCGCAACTGCCTCATAGCCGACAATACGATGCACTTCGTGGCCGCGGTCGCTCAGCCGCGCTTCCAGATCGCCAGTCGTCTGTGCGCCCGAGATGTACAGCAACGGTCCGCCAGCCCGTTCGCACAGGTCGATCGCCTTGGCAATCAGAGCGGCCACGTCGCCACCCGCAACCTCGACATTCACCTGTCCGATGGCGCGCGCAGTGGCTGCAGACATCTCTCCTACTGCGATCGTAAGAACATCGCGTAGATGGCGTCCGGCATTCGACCTGCCAAGCACCCGGCAGCCGTTGGCACTGGTCACCAGGATGGCCTGGAAAACAAGCTCGGGGATCTCGAGATCTTCGCAAAAGGCAATTTCGATGAGCGGTGCCGGAATGGTTTCGATGCCATGTGTCTGCAGAGCCTCGATCAAAGATGCCGCGTCGCCGGTAGGGCGGGTCACGATCAGCGGTTTGTTTGTCATGCAAACAACCTTGTGCCGGCCGCTGCCTTGACCTCTTCGCCCGCATCACGTCCAAGCGCTTCGGCTTCGCCGGACCGGCCTTGCCGTCGGGTTTCGAACACCTCGCCGCCATCGGTGGTCAGGGCCATTCCGTGAAAAACAATTCGATCACCATCTAGCCGGGCAAATCCGGCCAGCGGCGTACGGCAGGACCCGTCCAGTGCGCTCAGGAAGCCGCGCTCGGCTGCAACGGTATGCTCGGTAGGCCGGTGGTTGAGCGGTTCAAGCAATGCGCGAATAGGTTCATCAACTTCGCGTATTTCGATGCCGATCGCGCCCTGTGCGACCGCCGGCAGCATCTCTTCAACCGGTACCGGATAGGTGATCTCGCTGGCCAGGCCGAGCCGTCGCAGCCCGGCGCAAGCCAGAAAAGTGGCACTGACTTCGCCTGCCTTGAGTTTGCGCAGACGGGTGTCAACATTACCGCGATAGGGCACGATTTCGACATCCGGCCGCAGTCGCTTGACCTGCGCCGCTCGGCGCACCGAGGACGAACCCACGGTCGCACCAACAGCCAGATCCGCAATCGATCTGGCGACCGGGCTCAAAAACCCGTCGCGCGGATCTTCGCGTTCCAAAAGGCAGGAGATGGCAAGGCCTGGGGGAAGTTGGGCCGGCATGTCCTTCATCGAATGCACCGCCATATCGATCTCACCTGCATTGAGGGCCTCTTCGATCTCCTTGGTGAACAGTCCCTTGCCGCCGATTTCAGCCAGCGGCCTGTCGCGGACCCGATCGCCGGTCGTCTTAATGACGACAATCTCGACGTTTTGCGGATCGAGATCATGCGCCTGCACGAGATTGCGGCGGGTTTCTTCGGCCTGAGCCAAAGCAAGCGGCGAGCCGCGTGTGCCGATTTTGATGACAGACGTTTGCAAGAAACCAAGCCTGACGCTATGTGTGTTGGCCGCAATATAGCCAGTCCCTTTGCAGATAAAAGGCATAGTTTGATTTCTCAATCACTGAATGGCCACGCCGTGATGATCCTAGGCATAGAAACGTCCTGCGATGAAACGGCTGCCGCCGTGGTGCGCCGGGCCGACGACGGCACCGGAGAAATCATCAGCAATGTTGTTGTGTCGCAAACCGCTCAACATGCCCCGTTCGGCGGAGTCGTACCGGAAATCGCCGCACGGGCTCACATCACTCATCTCGATGGCGTCGTAAGCCATGCGATGAGCAAGGCCGATTGTGATTTTGCGGAAATTGATGCTGTGGCGGCGACCGCCGGACCCGGCCTGCTCGGCGGCGTCATCGTTGGGCTAATGACAGCCAAGGGCATAGCC
>JAEKFU010000394.1 GCA_016522385.1 Pseudomonadota bacterium | reverse complement strand
CCGAGATCATGTCGCCAACCATGAGTGCCGTGGCCGTCGACGCCACCGATGCCGACACGGCACCGGTGTCCCTGAAACGGATTCTGGTTGCTCTTGATCAGTCCGACTATGCCAATCAGGCCGTGCGCCAGGCCGTGCGGCTGGCAAAATCGACAAACGGCAAGATCACCGGCATCCATGCCTATGCTGCAAAGATGCACGACCGGCGCTTCAAGCAGATGGAGGGCGGTCTGCCTGAGCGCTATCAGCGCGAGAAGGAAATGGAAGAGCAGCGCGAGGTCCACGAGGACCTGATCGGCATGGGGCTGGGCATCATCTCCGACAGCTATCATGACGCCGCCGGCGAACGCTGTGCAGAAGCGGGCGTACCGTTCATGCGCCTCAGCCCGGAAGGCAAGAACTATGCTTGCATAATCGATGCCCTCAGCACTGGCGAGCATGACGTGCTAGCACTCGGTGCACTGGGGCTTGGTGCAGTTGCCGGCAGCAGCATCGGCAGTGTCTGCGAGCGCGTGGTACGCCGGTCGCCCGTCGACTGTCTGGTTATAAAGGACCGCAGGCAGGAAATTGGCGATGGGCCGATCGTGGTTGGCATGGACGGCTCTGCCCAGTCATTTGGAGCGCTCAGGACGGCGCTCGACATCGGCCGACGCCTGGATGTCCCGGTGCATGTCGTGGCCGCTTACGATCCCTACTACCACTATGTCGCCTTTAACAAGATCGCCGGAGTGCTGAGTGAGGAAGCCGGCAAAGTGTTCCGGTTCAAGGAACAGGAACAGCTCCACGAAGAGCTGATCGATGACGGGATTGCCAAGATCTACCAGGCGCATCTGAACGTTGCCGAAACCGTTGCGGTAGCCGAGGACATGCCAATCGTGCCGAAATTGCTCGCGGGTAAGCCGCACCAGGCGATCCGCAAGTATCTCGAGGCCGAGAACGCCAGCCTCTTGATGGTCGGCAAGACCGGCATCCACGCCGATGCCGGCCTCGATATCGGCTCCAACACGGAAAACCTGCTGCGCTCGGCGCCGTGCCATGTGTGGATCGGTCAGACCGCACATCATCCGCCGCTCGACGTGATTGCCGAAGAGACCATCATGTGGAGCGAGGAGGCGGAAGAAAAGATCGGCCGGGCGCCGGACTTCGTGCGCGGCATGGCACGCACCGCGGTCATTCGCGAAGCCCACGCCGCAGGTCATACGTTCATCACCACGCGTTTCGTCAACGAGGTGATGAAGAAGCTGATGCCTGGTGCTGCAGACAATGAGCGAACTGGCGAGCGTGTCCAAGCCGGGTTTGATCGGCTTGAGTGGTCCACCGAGGCGGACAAAGTGTTGCAGGCTCTTGGCGATGAAAGCCTTATTGAAAACATCCGGTTGCGGGCTGAGAAGGCCGCGCGTCGGGACGCCGCCGGAGAGGTCTTGAGCGAGCACGTGCGTCCCTTCATCGATGACCTACTTGCCCATGACGGGCGGCCGCTGATCTGGTCGGCCGCATCGCTGGCCCGCCTACAACGGGTACCTGAAGCCTTCAGGGACAAGGCGCGCCAGGAAATCGAAGCCCATGCCCGCAAGATCGGCGCCACTGAGATCGCCGGTGAGGTGGAAGATACCGGTTTTGCCGCCGCGCGCCGGCTGATGTGCCCGGAGCCCGATGCCACAGAACGTCCGGAATGAGCCATGCCTGGCACCGGCGAAACGGATCCTCCCTTTCTGGTCGCACTCAATCTGACCAAGCGCTGCAACCTCGCCTGTGCCCACTGTTATCTCGATGCGGAAATCCTGAAATGCGGGACCAGCAATGAGCTGAGCACCGTGGAAGTTAAGGCGGTGCTCGATGACATCGCCGCCCTCAGCGATGAATGCATGGTGGTGCTGACCGGCGGCGAGCCCCTCATCCGGCGCGATATCGAAGAGCTGGCGGCCTATGCACACGGCCTCGGGCTCATGGTCGTGGTCGGGTCAAATGGCATTCTGCTAGACGCCAAACGCATCGACCGCCTAAAGGCCGCCGGCGTTGCCGGCATCGGTATCAGCCTCGACTCTCTGACGCCAGAAAAGCACGACGAATTCCGCGGCCGTAAGGGCGCGTGGACCAAGACCATGGCGGCCATCGATGCCTGCCGCAAAGGTGATTTAGCATTTCAGCTGCACTTTTCGGTGACCGACGACACTGCCGGCGAGGTCGACGACATGATCGCCTTTGCCCGTGAAGTCGGTGCCATGGTGCTGAACGTGTTCTTCCTGGTGTGCACCGGGCGCGGTGAAAAATATACCGATATCTCGCCGGAAAACTATGACCGGGTACTGCGCCGCGTTGTAGCGGCCGCCCACGATGAACAGCGGCTGATGGTTCGGGCCAAATGCGCGCCGCATTTCAAGCGGATGGCCTTGGAGCTAGACCCCGACTGGCCGATTACCGCGGCGCATGGCTATGAGGCTGGCGGCTGCTTGGCGGCAACACGCTACGCAAGGGTGACGCCCGAAGGTGAGGTGACGGCCTGCCCCTACATCGAAACATCGGTCGGTTCGGTGCGCCATCAGGGCTTTGCACGGCTGTGGCGCGAAGCGCCGATGTTCAAAGCGATGCGCACGCCGAAGTTGGAAGGCCGCTGTGGCGTCTGTGAGTACGGCAAGCTGTGCGGCGGCTGCCGGGCGCGACCGTTGGCCCGTGACGGCAATGTGATGGGCGAAGATTTCCTGTGCGTCTACCAGCCACGGGGCGGGGCGGTAATCGAACCGATGCCAGCCGGCAAGGCCACGCTGGAATGGAGCGAGGAAGCCCAGGCGCGTATCGAGCAGGTGCCAGGGTTCGTACGGCGCATGGTGCGCAATCGGACAGAGCAATATGTGCGTGGCCGGGGCCGCAGTGTGGTCACGGCAGATGACCTGTCGACCTTGGCCAGGCGGCGGTTTGGCGATAAGGGCCCGCCGCGCCCGCCGGAATTCCGCAACAGAGGTTCGCGGCCATGACCTGTGATGTTCTCGTTGTCGGTGCCGGCGTATCAGGGTTAGCCGCGGCCTATGGACTGGTGCAACGTGGCCATGATGTACTGGTCGTCGAGCGCCAGGTTCATATCGGCGGCAATGCAGTGTCGTCTCGCTTCGACGGGTTTCTGATGGAGCATGGCCCTAGTACGATGAATGCGGCCGTGCCCGAGGGTCTGGAATTTGTCGGCAAACTCGGCCTCGATGCCTCCGCGATTGAGCTCGGCAGGAACGTCCGGCGCCGCTACCTGCTCGATAAGGGCAGGCTGCACGGGATAGCCACCCATCCGTTCGGCTTTCTTGTTTCGGACTATCTCTCCCCTGGTGCCAGATTGTCGATCATGACAGAGATCCTGCGTGCGCGCCGAACCGACGGGGCGGAAGAGACGATCCACGATTTTGTTTCGCGACGATTCGGCGCTGAGTTTGCCGAAAAGGTCATGGACCCGCTCGCGGCAGGTCTGTTTTGCGGCGACGCGAGCCAGCTCTCGGTTACCGCCGTGTTCCCCAAACTGGTCGAGTTCGAAAGAAAGTTCGGCTCCATCACACGCGCCGTCCTTGCCGCGAAGTGCGGCAGCCAACCTGGCAGGCGGCTGTTTTCCTGGCCCGAAGGCATGACCACCTTGCCCAGACACCTCGCGCAACTGCTCAATGGTCGGATTCGCACCTGTACCGCCGTCAAGAAACTGCGGGCGATGGCATCCGGTTTCGAGACTGAGACGGTCAGTGGAAGAATTCGCTCAAAAGCTGTCATCCTGGCAGTGCAGCCACATGTTGCAGCCGACCTGCTCGTCGGAGTTGCGCCCGATGCGGCAGCTGCGGCCGGCGATATCGCTGCCCCGCCGCTTGCCGTCGTCTACCTCGGTTATGAGACAGACCAGGTGGCCCATCCATTGGATGGACTGGGTTACCTATCCACGAATTCGACGGACCGGCTGATCACCGGCGCCCAGTTCTGTTCGACGATGTTCACCGGCCGTGCGCCGCAAGGCCATGTCTCGATTTCCGCATATATCGGCGGCAGCCGCCGTTCTGAGGCGGCAAGATTACCGGATGGTGAACTAGTGCCGCAGGTCGAATCCGAACTCGGCAGCGTGCTCGGTATTACGGGCACGCCGGTTGTGCGCAAGGTTTGCCGTTGGCCGCTTGGCTTGCCGCAATACACGCTGGGCCACAAGAAAAGGGTCGCGGCCATCACCAACGCGCACCAACATGTTCCCGGCCTGTATCTGACCGGCAATTACATAGATGGTGTGTCCGTTGCCAACTGTCTCAGAGCCGCGCGAGATACCACGACAAATGTCAGCAGCTATCTTCGGCAAACCCAACAGGTCGCCCAGCATTTTCTCGGATCGAAGGCGCAGTGAATTGAGGCAGGCACAACCTGACTGGGGTCGAACGACAGCATGGGACGTCTGATGCACACCACGTGGTGCAGGCAAGACGAACGCACGAGGTCAAGAATGTGATTGCCCTTGCAACACTGGATCAGTTTCCGGATGTGAGCGAAGTCTGATCAGTCCGGTTTGAATGTTTGTTCACGGTGGGAACTGATGGGGCCTCGCGAACATATCATTCGGCACGATCTGCTGTTCAAACCATTGCAAAGACACGGCAGGGACCGCCAGTGCCGCCGCGGTGCTTAGGCGCGCCGACGAC
>JAEKFU010000443.1 GCA_016522385.1 Pseudomonadota bacterium | reverse complement strand
GAAAAGAACAGCGACTTGTTCTCGAAGCTGCCGGGCGCCAGCTCGTTCAGTCGCTCAGCCAGAGCGATATAGCTTTCATAGGGGCTGATCTGAAAACACGTGTGGGTGAGATCATCGAGTTGCGCCTTGATGGCGTCGACCACCCGCTCATGCCGGTGACCGACATTCTGACAGCCGATACCGCCGCAAAAGTCGATATAGCGCTTGCCCTCGACATCCCAGACTTCAGCATTGCTGGCATGCTTGGCGGTAAATGTTGCGGAATAGGCGATGGCCCGGGCGACGTTCTCATCGCGGCGGCGTTCGAATTCTTGGTTGGTCGTCATGGTCGATCCTGTACTGCAGGTGAATGCATCTCAAATCAACTCGTTGGTCCCGGCCGGAACTTGGCTCCCGGCCGGAAACACATGTTGTCGGCGTAGTCGCCTTAGTTCGGCATCATGCCGGAGACTTCCTCGACCATTTCCTCCTGGAGCGCTTTCATGTCGTCGGAATCGCCGGTGACAATGGCTTCGAGCTTGTCGTAGATCACCTGGGTGATGGCGAGACCGTTGTCACCGGGATAGGCGATCCAGTCGCGCAACAGGCCGGCCTGACGGACGGCCGTGTGCTTGTTGGGGTTGTTCTTGTAGAAGTCGGCCAACAGGTCGTTTGCGGCCTTGTTCGGCGGCATGTAGCCTGTCGTTTCAGCAACGGTTGCGGCTCCAGCTCCGGAAGTAGCGAACTTGATGAACTTCCAGGCCGCTTCAACAACGGCAGGATCATCCGACGTCGACACCAGCATGGCCGAGTTGCCACCAGCCGGCAGTCCTTTCGGCGGTGCGCCCATTCCCGGGAACTCACCGGTCTGGAGTTCGAAATCACCCTTTGAGCGTTCAATGGCTCCAACGGCCGACGTCGACCAGAAGTGCATGGCGACTTCGCCGGCGGCAAAGGGCTTGCCGGCATCGCCGACTGACAGGTTCAGCATCTTGCAGCCCTTGAACAGCTTTTGCATTGTCTCGAGTGCAGCAAGTCCTTCAGTTCCGTCAAAATTGATCTTGCCAGCCTTGATGATCGGCGTGTCCTGGCTCCACAGCAACGCCTGGAAGAACCAGTTGCCGGTGATGTTCCAGCCCCAGAACAACGGGTTCTTGTAACCGGCGGCATGAAGCTTCTCGCAGTTGGCGATAACCTCGTCCCAGGTCTTCGGCAGCTCGGTGATGCCGGCTTTCTTGAGCGCCGTCATGTTGTAGTAACCGACGGGCAGCGAGACGGCGAACGGCAGACCATGCACCTCGTCATTGAATGTCCCGAGATCAAGCATCGCCTTGTGATAGCCGTCCTTGGCAAAGTCGGCTTCTTTGGCGATGAACGGCTCGAGTGATTTGGCAATGCCCTTTTCGACCAGCAGCGCCTGGCGATTAAGCCCCTGGAACGTCACGTCGGGAAGCTTGTTGGCAACAGCTTCACGCAGCACCGAATTGGTCGCGTCCTCATAGTTGTCATAGGTCGCACGGAATTTCACTTCGATATCGGGATGCGCCTTCTTGAACTCCGGCATCATCCGCTCGAACGTCACATCGAACAGTGCCGAATACGGATAGCCCACTTCGATGGTCACAGCCTGTGCCACCGACGCAGCTGTTCCCAGAGTAGCCACCACTGCGGCGGCCAGAACAGTTCTGAACTTCATTTCGACTTTTCCTCCTGTTTTGATAGTCCCCTTGTGTTCCTTGCGACTGAGGACGGGGTTTCCTCGCACCTCCCGGCTGAACTCAATCCGTTGCCGGAATTCCTTGAATCTGTTGCCCTATTTCATGCCCGTCAGCGTGATCCCTTCTATGAAACGGCGCTGCGCCAGCAGGAAAGCCACAACCAGCGGCGTGACGATCACCGTGGTTGCGGCCATCATCGGACCGTACTCGTTGCCATCGAGATCGGACTTGAACATGCGCAGGCCCAATGGCGGCGTCATGAGGTCCCGGTCACCGGTGATGACGACGCGCGGCCAGTAGTAGTCATTCCAGTGCGCCACGATGGAGAAGATGCCGAAGGCCAGAAGCGCCGGAATGGCCGTCGGCAGCATCACCCGCCAGACGATCGAGAACTCGCTCATGCCGTCCATGCGGGCTGCATCGATCAGATCGTCAGGTACGGTCTTGAAAAACTGCCGCATCAGGAAGATGCCGAACACCGATATGGTCCAAGGGATCACCAGCGCAGCATAGGTGTTGGTGAGCCCTGCCTTGGCCAGCATGATGTACAGCGGCAGCGCGATCGCGTGCACCGGGATCAACAGGCAGAAAATCACCAGCCCAAAGACGACATCGCGCCCCCAGAACCGCAGTTTTGCCAGTGCATAGGCACACGGCAGCGCCACCACCACTTGAATGAGGAAGATCGACACGGTGACCAGAACACCGTTCATCATGTAGCGCAGTAGCGGCGCCTCCTTGAAGGCAGCAGTGTAGTTGTAAACGATCGGCCGCATCTCGCATTGCTCGGGCGGGTTGCCCTCCTTGATGCACCGGCGATCCGTCATGATCTGCTGACTGCCGATGAGCCCGCCCGTATTGCTCTCTATTTCGGCTGGAGATTTCAGCGAGTAAGAGATCATCAGATAGAACGGCAGCAGCACAATGACGGCACCGAACAGCAGAACGACATGTTTGAGGAATTCACCGAACGAGTTTGTATGCGCAGTCATGCGTAGTGCACCCTCCGGTTGACGAACCAGACCTGGGTTATCGTCAGGATCAGGACGAAAGCGAGGAACACGACGGTGAGCGCAGAACCCACACCAAGCAGGTTCTGTTTCACACCCTTTTCGAACATGGCGTAGACCATCACGTAAGTCGACTTGCTCGGACCGCCGCGGGTCAGGGCCTCGACCGTGTCGAAGACCTGGAACGAACGGATCGATGTGATGGTGACCACGAAAACATGGGTCGGACCGAGCATCGGCCAGGTGACGAGCTTGAAGCGCTCCCAGGCACTGTCGGCGCCATCCATATGCGCCGCGTTGTAGAGTTCGCGCGGCACCGATGTGAGCCCGGCCAGGTAGAGCACCATGTTGAAGCCGAAAGCCTGCCAGATGCCGATAAAGGCGATCGTGCCGAGGGCGTATCTCTTGTCGCCGAGCCACAGCGGAAAATCGTCGGCGCAGGCATTGCCGTACCAGCTTTGGGCCGGATCGAAGCCGAGCCACGAACTGGTCAGCAGGCTGTGCAGCCAGCCGATGTCACAGCCGCTTCTCAGCACGTCATTGACAACGCCGACAACCGGATGCAGGGCGAATTCCCAGACGATCGCCATGGCGAGAAGGGTTGCCATGACCGGCAGGAAAAAGACCGCCTTGTAGAGCTCACCGCCGAAGCGCAAGGTCGAGATCAACAGCGCGGCGCCAAGGCCTAGTCCGACGGAAATCGGGACAACGAGGAAGACGTAGAACAGCGAGGCCGTGAACATCTTCTTGTAGCTGGAGTACTTCATGAGCGCGGCGTAGTTCTTGAAGCCGACCCAGTTGAAATCCGGATTACCGAGGTTGTAGTCGGAAAACGACAGGACCGCAGCGACGAAGACGGGCGCGATCAGGATGACGATCATCAGGATGATCGCTGGTGCAACGAACCAGAAATAAGCCCGTGACCTGAACATCATGCGACCTTTCTGGCCTTGCCGCTTGCGACCATGGCCAATCGTTCGCCATTTGAGTCGAACACCAAGGCCTTGCCTGGCACATGGCCGACGCTCACCGTATCGCCGATGGAAATGTCGTCTGCCGTATGCGGCTGAGCGCGAACGATGATGTTGTGTGCACCGTCATGCAGAGCGACATGCAGATAGACGTCCGAGCCGAGGTTCTCCTTATAGGTGAGCTGACCTGAAAAACAGTCCTTGGCCGGTTTCTCGCGATATTCAAGATGTTCAGGACGCAGACCCACGGAGAGGTTTTGCCCGGCAGTCTGCTTCAGGTTGCGTACAAGCGAAACGCCGGCACAAGTGACCCGTCCTTGCGCATCGCTCTCGCCGGGAAGTACGTTGATCTGCGGACTGCCGATAAACTCCGCAACGCGAAGGTTCTGCGGGTCGTCGTAAACCTCGTCCGGCTTGCCGATCTGCAGCATGTCGCCGTCCATCATCACCGCCATGCGGGTCGACATGGTCAAAGCCTCGGCCTGGTCATGCGTGACATAAACGAAGGTCGTTCCAAGGCTGCGGTGCAGGCCGGCCAGCTCAGCGCGCATATGCACCCGCAGGCCGGCATCGAGATTGGAAAGCGGCTCATCCATCAAAAAGGCCGCGGGCTTGCGGACCATGGCCCGTCCAAGCGCCACCCGCTGCCGCTGACCGCCCGACAACTGACCCGGTTTGCGGTCCAGCAGATGTTCGATTTTCAGTGTTTCTGCCACTTCTCGCACGACAGCATTGAGTGCCTGCACCTTCGGCTTGCGGCCCGGCAATAGAGCACCGACGAGCGGGAAGCGTTCCCAGAAATCGAGATCGCGCAGCATGAGCGGCGTTGCCAGGTTCTGATAGACGTTCAGGTGCGGATAGAGCGCATAAGACTGGAACACCATTGCCAGATCACGGCGGCTCGGCCGGATTTCATTGACGACCTTGCCATCGATTTCGACATCACCGGCGCTCTGGGCTTCCAGCCCGGCGATGATGCGCAACGTCGTGGATTTGCCGCAACCTGAAGGCCCGACCAGGGTCAGAAACTCTCCATCAACGATGTCGATATTGACATTGTTGATAACACGCGTGGTGCCAAAGCTCTTTGAGATATTCCGCAGTGTGATCGATGCCACCTGGATATCCCTCCTACGAGCTTCTTGTTGTTAGCCGGTGTACTTGCGGACCCTGGCGGTCAATCTGCATTTGTTGCATGACAGTCGAATGGCAGCCGCTGAAGCTCTGCCCAGCATGCTAGTTTGACGGTCTTATATTTGTAAAATAGATTATTATGTCTCTTAACCTCGGAAAAATTTATAATGACCCCGCTCCGTCAGCTAACCTATCTCGTCGCCGTCGCGGATAATGGCAGCATCTCCGCAGCAGCGCAGAGATTGGCCATTTCCCAACCTGCCATCAGTGCGGCCATCCAGAAGATCGAGGACGAATTCGGGCTCAACCTGTTCATCCGTGAGCGACCGCACAGAATCACGTTGACCCCGGTAGGACGACGGTTTGTCTCACGCGCAAGACGGATGCTGGAAAGCGCCCAGGAATTCGAAACCGAAGCGAGAAACATCCGCCAGAACCCGCAAGGCGTCATTGAGGTCGGTTGCTTCCTGCCAACCGCGCCGTTCATGATCCCGATCATTCTAAAAGGACTGAAGGAACGCAATCTCGATATCTCGGTTCAGGTTCATGAAGCCGATCTCGACGAACTGAACCACATGCTGGCGAACGGCTCGATCGAGGTTGCATTGACCTACGACATGTATCCGAGCCCATCGGTGCATTTCGAGCCGCTGATCACGACGCCGCCCTATGTCCTCTTGTCGAAGAACGATCCGTTGGCCAACCAGCCTACAGTGTCCCTTTCGCAACTGGCCGACCGCGACATGGTCGGCTTCAACC
>JAEKFU010000427.1 GCA_016522385.1 Pseudomonadota bacterium | reverse complement strand
GGCATGCGCACCGCCTTTGTCGCCCGGCCGATGGAGCATGGCATGATGCAGGCCTCGGACCTAAAGGCTGAAGACGACTGGGATGTTATTGCAAACTCAATTACCGGATTGGCCGACACCGTCTTGAGCTGAAAGCGCGATCGTTTCAAACGGAATCATGTGAAACAATCGCGCTCAATCATGTTTAGGTCGGTCAGATTCTTTTTGGTTTTGATGGAAGCATCAAAACCAAACCTGACTATGCGAACTCAGGATACGCTTCCACACCGATCTCCGTTTTGTCGAGACCAAGCGCTTCCTCGTCATCAGAGACCCTGATGCCGATTGTCGCTTTCAGGATAAGCCACAAGACGGCGCTAGTGACGATTGTAAAGATGCCATAGGAAACGATACCAACAATCTGAATCAGGAAGTTACCGTCGGCGTTGGTTAGGGGTACAGCGAGGGTTCCCCAGATGCCGGCCAACAGGTGAACGGGAATTGCACCGACCACATCATCTATTTTGAACCGGTCCAGCATCGGCACCATAAACACGACGATGGCGCCACCAATGCCGCCGATTATGATCGCCATCAGCGGTCCAGGCGTCAGCGGTTCGGCGGTGATCGAAACAAGGCCGGCCAGGGCCCCGTTCAGTGCCATCGTGACATCAACCTTTTTGTAGATAGCCTGCATGAGCAGCATCGCGACCACCACGCCGGCAGCGGCTGCCAGATTGGTGTTGATAAAGATGCGCGAAACGTCGGATGCATTGGTATTGTCGCCAAAGGCCAGTTGCGAACCACCATTGAAACCGAACCAACCAAGCCAAAGAATGAACGTGCCCAGCGTGGCCAATGGTATCGACGAGCCGGGCATGGCGACGACATGTCCTTCCGGCGAGTATTTTCCCTTGCGGGCGCCAAGGATGATCGCACCGGTCAGCGCCGCCCAGCCGCCAACCGAATGAACCAATGTGGAGCCAGCGAAATCGAGAAAACCCAGCCCATCGAGCCACCCGGTACCCCATTTCCAGGATCCAGCAATCGGATAGATCAGGCCGGTCAACAAGGCAACAAAGATGAGAAACGGCCACAGCTTGATCCGTTCAGCGATGGTGCCCGAGACGATTGACGCCGTCGTGGCGCAGAACACCATCTGGAAGAACCAATCAGACCCTACGGAATAGTCTCCCTCATTCGCCGTGCCGGCAGCCGGCCAGCTATAGGGCATGAACGAACCGATCCAACCGCCGTTTACGTTCGTGTACATGAGGCTGTAGCCAACGCACCAGTACATGATGCCGGCGATCGAGTAGAGGCCGATGTTCTTCAGACATTGCATCGAAACGTTCTTTGAACGCACCAGTCCGGCTTCAAGCATGGCGAAACCGGCGGCCATGAACATGACCAGAAAACCACCCATGAGAAACAGCAGCGTGTTGAACACGAAAGCTGTTTCGGACTTGACAGTGGCCACCGTCACTTCCTGTGCGTAGGCCGGCATCGATACGGCCAGCAATGCGCCAGCAGCGAGTCCGCCTTGCAAAATTAGTCTAAACGACATGTTACGTTCCTTGGATATTGAGCTGCATTCTAGATTGCGTCAGCACCAGTTTCTCCGGTGCGGATACGCATCACATCTTTGAGTGCACAGACAAAAATTTTCCCATCACCGATTTGGCCAGTTTGTGCTGCAGACGCAATGGCCTCGACGGCCCTCGACGTCATGTCGTCGTCGACTGCAACTTCGATCTTCAGTTTCGGTAAGAAATGGATGTCGTACTCAGCACCGCGGTAAATTTCGGTATGACCCTTTTGCCTGCCATAACCCCTCACGTCTGACACCGTCAGTCCCTCAACCCCGATTTCGTTCAATGTTTCGCGCACGTTGTCGAGTTTGAAGGGCTTTATGATCGCCATGATCATGTTCATGGTTTTGCCCTCTTTGTGCTTCGTCATTAGGAGTTGCAAATCGCACGCGTTGATCGCGAGCGTCGATTCCAGCTCCTAATCCCGACTGAGTAGCTTTGACAGCTGCTGCTGTCTGCTGTTAATTTTGCTAAGGCCCGTTGCGTTTTTTGCAACACCTAAATTCGTGGTGCTAAATCAGCACTGGCTTAGTCCGCCGCCCAACCACAGCAAGGTGAACCCGGCATAAGGTGGCGAGGGGAAGCGGGCCGGTGTCGATTGGTCCTAGCTGGTGAGGAGATCGATGCGCCACTTGCTGCCGCTGCAATATATTGAGGCAATCGCCCGCGTCGGTTCGATCCGCAAAGCCGCTGAGAATCTGTCAATTACCCCGTCCGCACTCAACCGGCGTCTGCTTTCTATGGAGGACGATTTGGGCGTTGCAATTTTCGAGCGCCTGGCCACTGGTGTTCGCCTGAGTACGGCCGGAGAGATACTTCTCGAACACATCCGCAACCAGATTTCCGACATGGAGCGGGTTAAGTCGAGGATCGCGGACTTATCCGGCATGCGGCGTGGCAATGTTGCTATCGCAGCGAGTGCCGAGTTTCTTGGCGAGTTCCTGCCGCAGCAAATCAGCCGCTATCGCGAGGAACATCCCGGTGTGACCTTTACGGTCAATCAGCAACCGAGAGGCGATACCGAGCAGACATTGATCGACCATTCGGCTGACATTGCGCTGGTTTTTGAGCCACTTAAGCTGGCCGATTTTCAGATCCTGTGCAGGATCAAACAGTCTTTGATGTGTGTCATGGCCCATGATCACGAACTGGCGCAAAATTCCAGTGTTCGACTCTATGAATGTGCCGAATTTCCGGTGCTGCTGCCGGACAGTTCCTCTGGGGTGCGCAGTCTGCTGGATACATCGGCGGTCCGTCTCGGTGTCGACCTGCAGCCTGTTGTGCAATCGGACAACCTTGAATTTCTCCGGCGCTGCTCAATGCGCTTCGGCCATATCTCTTTCGATGTTCCAATCAACATGCCTGGCAATATGGAGGAACAGCAATGGGTCGCCCGTCCGGTCGATTCACGAGATGTGCCGGACGGCTTCTTGTTTGTTGGACACTTGCGGGGAAGGGCGCTGCCGGTAGCAGCGGCGCGATTTATTGAGAAAATCGTTGCCAATCTGGCCGACCGCTTCGAGTGAATTGGCCATGGGCGGTCGTTCTTGAATGACCAAGCTTGCCAGCTGTCCGGTTGTAGCGCGTTTCCGGCAGTTCTTCCGGCCATATCCACTTTCAACTCGTTAGAACCGTCGTGCAGACCAATTCGAACTCGATCACGCAATCACGTCCAGCTATTTCGTTAGAGCGATTCATGTTGATTTGGAATCAATTCTGCAGCCCACCCCGGGGCAAGCCCTTCGAGACGGGCGATTTTCCGGCAAATCCGGCGCATTGCTCCTTGACCGTATCCAGATACGGGCTGCGGAACAATGCTTGACC
>JAEKFU010000418.1 GCA_016522385.1 Pseudomonadota bacterium | reverse complement strand
ACCATTACCGAGGGCGATGTGTCTATGTATACGGCGCTTTATGGCTCGCGCTTTGCAGTCCAGTCATCGGATGCAATGGCCATGGACATCGGCTATCCCCGGGCGCCGGTCGATGATCTGCTGGTATTTCACATAGTATTCGGCAAGACGGTGCCGGATATCTCGCTCAACGCGATCGCCAATCTGGGATACGCGGACTGCCGTTTTCTGGCGCCGGTGTACCCGGGGGATACCCTAGCTGCAACATCTGAAGTGATCGGCGTCAAGGAAAACTCGAACGGCAAGACCGGTGTTGTCTATGTCCGCTCGACCGGTCGCAATCAGACTGGCGAAGTTGTGCTCGACTATGTGCGCTGGGTGATGGTGCGAAAGCGTGATGCCGCATCGCCGTCACCTGATCCCGTGGTGCCCGACTTGCCGGAAGTTGTGCAAGCCAGCGCACTCGGATCAGCTTGTCCGGCGATTGAAACGGCCGCGTGGGACAATGCTTTGTCGGGTTGCGAATACCGATTTGCCGATTACCTGGTCGGTGAGCAGATCGATCATGTCGATGGCATGACGGTAGAAGAAGCCGAACACATGATTGCCGCGCGCCTTTATCAGAATCCGGCCAAGGTGCATTTCAACCAACACACCGAGGCCAAAGGGCGGTTTGGCAAGCGGATCATTTATGGCGGCCATGTCCTCTCTCTGGCCAGGGCTCTGAGCTTCAACGGTCTTGGCAACGCCTTTCACATTGCGGCCATCAATGGCGGGCGACATGTCGCACCGCTGTTCGCCGGTGGCACGGTGTATTGCTGGTCCGAGGTTAAAGATGTCACAGAGGTCAATGGCAGAGACGATGTCGGTGCGGTTCGGCTGGCGACAACTGCAACGCTGGACATGCCGTGTAGCGGTTTTCCCGGTCGGACCGATGAAGGGTTTGTCGATGGTGTGCTGCTTGAACTCGATTACTGGACCTTGATACCGAAGTGATCAAGATTTGATGTGCGTTTCTTAGGCAAGTTTGGCACGGGGATGATTTACTTTGTTGCACTGCAAAGCGTAAACTGGGCCGGGCCCGTCGAAGCGCTGGCGAGGCTCGAAATAATTATCGGATGGGAATGATGTCCAGCACCAGCTCTCAGGATCAACGGCCTCTGTCGCCGCATTTGCAGGTTTACAGGCCGATGCTGACGATGATGATGTCAATCGCGCACCGCATTACCGGCGTCGCGCTCTATTTCGGCACTTTTCTAGTTGCTTGGTGGCTGGTCGCCGCTGCCGTCGGAGCTGGCTATTTCGATATGGTGAACGGGTTCTTCGGTTCTTGGTTCGGACGCATCATCCTGTTGGGCTACACCTGGACGCTGATCCACCATGCGCTAGGCGGCCTTCGCCATCTGGTCTGGGATACCGGCCGGGGATTCGAACTTGACCAGGTAGAATTCATGGCCAAGGCCAATCTTGTCGGGTCGATTGTGCTGACCGTCCTGGTCTGGATCGTCGGATACGCGGTGAGATGAGGAGATGAGCTTACGCACGCCTTTGGGCAAAGTCCGCGGTCTTGGCTCAGCCAAATCAGGTACCGACCATTGGTGGATGCAACGGGTCACGGCGATCGCGAATATTCCGCTGGTTATATGCGTTATGGGTATCGTGATTTCGCTGACCGGCGCCGACCACGCTGCGGTAATCGCGCGTCTTGGGCATCCGATCGTGACCATTGTCTTGCTGGCCTTCATTCTGTCGATCACCTGGCATATGCGCCTTGGCATGCAGGTGGTGATTGAGGACTACGTGCATGGCGAAGGCCGCAAGATTGCATGTCTGTTGGCGAATGCGTTCTTTTGCGCTGTGATCGCAATCGCCGGTGTTTTCGCAGTCCTCAAACTGGGATTTGGAGCCTGATTCCGAATGGCTAACAAGAAAACCAATGGTTCCGCCGCGACATTCGGTGCGTCCAAATGCTTCACCGTCTCAGGCCGTGCGTATGACGTCGTCGATCACACGTTTGACGTTGTCGTGGTCGGCGCCGGCGGCGCAGGCCTGCGCGCCGCAGTCGGCTGCTCGCAAGCGGGGCTGAAAACTGCTTGTGTCAGCAAGGTTTTTCCCACTCGCAGCCACACCGTTGCCGCCCAGGGAGGTATTGCCGCCTCGCTCGGCAATATGGGCGAAGACAACTGGCGCTGGCATATGTACGATTCGGTCAAGGGCTCCGACTGGCTGGGTGATCAGGATGCCATTGAGTATCTCGCCCGCGAGGCTCCCGATGCGGTCTATGAACTTGAACATTGGGGTGTGCCGTTCTCGCGTACAGAATCCGGTGACATCTACCAGCGGGCTTTCGGCGGGATGACCACAAAGTTTGGCGAGGGACCGGCGGCGCAGCGCACCTGCGCTGCAGCCGACCGAACCGGTCACGCCATCCTGCACACGCTGTATGGCCAGTCGCTCAAACATGATGCGGAATTTTTTATCGAATATTTTGCGCTTGATTTGATCATGGATGATGACGGCGCCTGCCGCGGTTTGATGGCGCTCAATATGGAAGACGGAACGATACACCGCTTCCGGGCGCACAAGACAATTCTGGCGACCGGCGGTTACGGCCGGGCGTATTTCTCATGTACATCGGCGCACACCTGTACCGGCGATGGCAACGCTATGGTGCTTAGGGCGGGCCTACCGCTGGAGGACATGGAGTTCGTGCAGTTTCATCCGACCGGAGTTTATGGTGCCGGCGTCCTGATCACCGAAGGGGTGCGCGGTGAGGGCGGCTACCTGGTCAATTCTGAAGGCGAGCGGTTCATGGAACGCTATGCGCCGTCGGCCAAGGATCTTGCCTCGCGTGATGTGGTGTCGCGGGCAATGACCATGGAAATCCGCGACGGGCGCGGTGTCGGCAAGGAGAAGGATCACATCTATCTGCATCTCGATCATCTGGGTGCTGATCTACTCAACGAACGCCTGCCTGGCATCTCGGAATCGGCGCGGATCTTCGCCGGTGTCGATGTGACGCGGGAACCGATACCCGTCTTGCCGACGGTGCATTACAATATGGGCGGTATCCCGACGAACTATATCGGAGAAGTGATCAGGCCGAGCAAGGGCGATCCCGATGCAACGGTGCCAGGCCTATTGGCGGCAGGTGAAGCGGCCTGTGCCTCTGTACATGGCGCCAACCGACTGGGGTCCAACTCGCTGACAGACCTTGTGGTGTTCGGCCGAGCTGCGGCTCTCAGATGCGCCGAGACCACCGAAGCAAACTCCAAGCATGCCGATCTGGCGCATGATGCCGGTGAGGCGGCCATTGCCCGGCTTGACCATTTCCGTCACGCTTCAGGCGGCACGCCAACGGCCGAACTGCGTCGGCAGATGCAAAAAACGATGCAGGATCAGTGCGCCGTTTACCGTACCGGTGACGTGCTGGAAGACGGCGTTGCCAAGGTCGACGCTATCTGGAATGCCATCGGCGATATTTCGGTGACTGACAGGTCGCTGATCTGGAACTCCGACCTGATCGAGACGCTCGAATATGACAATCTTATTGCCCAGGCGGCGGTGACAATTCACAGCGCGGCCAACCGCAAGGAAAGCCGCGGCGCCCATGCGCGTGAAGATTACCCGGACCGCGATGACAAGACCTGGATGAAGCACACACTAACCTGGGTCGATACCGCCAAGCGCAAGGTGACACTTGGTGACCGGCCGGTTCATACTTGGACGCTTTCGAACGAGATTGAGTACATAAAGCCGAAAGCGCGGGTTTATTGACGAGCGAAGCCGTTACTGAGCTGCAACCTGAAGACCTCGCATAGGCAACAATTGCGGGGTTGTAATCGGGATTTGCAGGGTTTCTGCCCGAAGATTGCACATGGTTCTGGCAGCTTGACCACGTCTTCAATTTTCGGGGTGGCAAGTTGCGGTCGTTGGCCGGAACGGCCAATGCCTAGCAATGAATTCAATTCCAGAATCCAACAAACTCGCGTCAACGCTCCAGCGGGCACTGCCGGCTCTAAAGTTTCTCGCCGTGTGCATGTTGATCCTGCTCTTGGGCATTCCAACGATGATTGTCGGCTTTCTGTCCAGCGACCGGCAGAGTTCGGCTCGACAGGCAGCCAGTGAAATCTCATCGCAATGGGGCGGTGGGCGTCAGATCCTTTCCGGCCCCTATCTGATTGTGCCTTACAACAAGATCACGACGACTGAGAAAACCGAGTGGCGTAAGGACTGCAAAGGCAATGCCGAAAAGTGCGAAGTACGCATCAAGGACCGCTCCTCCAGTCGGCAGTATCTCAGCATTGCACCAGATGTGCTGAACGGAGCGACGTCACTCAAGACGGAAAAGCGCTACCGCGGCATTTATGAAGTGCCGGTCTATACCGCTGAGACAAGGATCGAGGGCCAGTTCGAGCCAAAAAACCTCAGCAAGATTCTTCAGAGAGAAGATGAGGTGCTGTGGAGTGAAGCATTCCTGTCGATACTGGTATCCGATCGACGCACCTTTCGAAACAAAGTGGAACTATTGTGGAATGGCCGGGGCCTCAGTGCCGAACCTGGGCCTGTCGATCGGCGCGAAACGTTTGCGGAGAATGTGTCCGGTATTCATGTTCCCTCCCTGCCAATTGACCCGGCGAAGAAAAATGCCTTCAAGTTCGATCTCACAATGCAGGGTGCATTGAAATTCGGCGTGATTCCCAACGGCCGGCAGGTCGCTTGGGAAATTAAATCGGACTGGCCCGATCCGAGCTTTTCCGGATTGTTCCTGCCCAGCTCTCGGGATATCAGCACGACGGGTTTCAAGGCGCACTGGCAGCTGCCTCAGATTGCCCGGCAACAGCCGACAGTCAGCAAGAGTGGCAAAATCGATGCTTTGGTCCGTTTCGCCGGGCCGTCGGGAACTGCCAACTATCATCGCATGTCATTTGCCGGCGGCGCCGGAGGTGGTGAGTTCAATGTCGGACTGTTCACACCCGTTGATCTTTACAGTCAGGTGGACCGGGCGTTGAAATATGCAATGTTGTTCATCGGCTTTGTGATGATTTCACTCTATCTGATCGAGCTCGTTGGACGGGACCAGGCAGTCCACATTGTGCAGTATCTCTTTGTCGGCATTGCAAACGTGGTTTCCTATCTGCTGCTGCTGTCTTTTTCCGAGCAGGTCGGTTTTGATCTCGCCTATGTGATCTCGGCGCTGGCGACCATTGTGTTGATTGGCGGGTATTGCAGCGTTATCTTACGCGAACGCCGCCGAGCTGCGATTGTCGTTGTGGTTTTGGTGGCGGTTTATGTTTTGTTGTGGGCCCTGCTCAATCTTGCCGACTACGCACTTGTGGTGGGCTCGCTCATGGTCTTTGCGGCTGTGTCGATTACCATGTATGCGACACGCAAGGTTAATTGGTACAATCCAAAAGAATCGGAGTTTTCGGCCAAGGCATGAAGCGAAACTGCAAGTCAAGGTGAGCAACAATGGTTGAATTAGCGCTGCCAAAGAACAGTCAGGTGGGCCAGGGCAAAACCTGGCCAGTACCATCAGGCGGACGGCTTAAGGAATTCCAGATTTATCGCTGGAACCCGGATAACGGCCAGAACCCGGCCATGGACAGCTATACGGTCGATTTGGATGAATGTGGCCCGATGGTGTTGGATGCCATGATAAAGATCAAGAACGAGATCGATCCAACACTGACATTCCGGCGCTCGTGCCGGGAGGGTATCTGCGGCTCGTGTGCAATGAATATCGACGGTACCAACACGCTGGCGTGCACCAAGGGTATCGATGAGGTCAATGGGCCGGTGAAAATCTATCCGCTGCCGCATATGCCGGTGGTAAAGGATTTGGTTCCGGACATGACGCGGTTCTACGCCCAGCACCGTTCCATCGAGCCTTGGCTGAAGACCGTATCACCGGAACCGCAGCGCGAGTGGGCGCAGTCGAAAGGCGATAGGGAAAAGCTTGACGGGCTTTACGAATGCATCCTGTGTGCGTGTTGCTCGACGTCTTGCCCGTCCTACTGGTGGAATGGTGAGCGCTATCTCGGCCCGGCCATCCTTCTGCAGGCCTACCGGTGGCTGATTGACAGCCGCGACGAGGCAACGGGAGAGCGGCTTGACAATCTTGAGGACCCGTTCAGGCTCTACCGCTGCCATACGATCATGAACTGCAGCAAGGCCTGTCCAAAAGGGCTCAATCCAGCTAGGTCGATCGCCGAGATCAAGAAATTGATGGTCGAACGCCGAGTATGAGCGAACCCGGTTCCACGACTAGGCGGCCTCTCGTGGGGCTGCTGGTGGTTGCCGGAGTGCTGCTCGGTGTGGTTAGTGGCGTGGCGGTCTGGCAGCAGGTGCGTTGGGCCATTGCGACGCCATTGGCGACGGCTTTTCATGACCATGTGGAGGATTGGGGCGGTACAAATATCCGACATGCGGAAATCCGAAAATTCATTTCGCTCGACCTGCGTACGGCAGATGAACTGGCCCGTTCAGCCGGCTTCCACTGCAGGGGGCTCACAGTTGGAAAATCACTGGTATTGTGTTATCGCGACGTGTGGAGTGGTCTGTGTAAGGAGCTTTGGAGCCTTGAACTTGTCTATGGCAGAGAAAACAAGATTACGCGGGCGACCGGGCGAAAGCGTGCAATTTGCTACTTGGGATAGTGCGTGACAGCATCGCACACGCGATCGTCACAGTCATTCAACAACCCGTTACTTCACCGAAATGTTTATGCATCTGCAACGGTCATTGCTTCAACATAATTATTACGAGGTGATGCTATGCGTATGAGACATATCGTGTGCGGCGTGTTCGGGTTGGTCGTTGGTGCTTTCGCGGTGCATGCCGCCGAAGTCGATGAAGAGGGCGGACATCTGAAGATCAAGAAGCCGGCGCGCCTCAGCGACGCCGTGATTTCGAATATCTACCAGGATCTCGTCGACCGCATGGTCAATGGCTATGCCCTGTCCAAGCATCCGGTTGCACAGGGCTATCCCAATTGGCAGCTCTACAATACCGCGCCATATCTGTCGGCAACGCACGGCAATCGCTTTATCAACAACTACGCCAATGCCCTTGCCAAAGACTATGGTTCACTGAAAAAGGGCGCAAAACTGCCGATTGGATCAGTATTGGCCAAGGATAGTTTCACGGTCACGGCGCAGCGAAAAGTGTTTCCTGGCGCCTTGTTCGTGATGGAAAAGCTGGCTGCTGGCGCCAGTCCCGACACGGCCGACTGGCGATATGTCATGATTATGCCGGACGGCAGTCTGTTTGGTGACAGCATGGGTGATAGCGCCAGTGAAATGACGTTCTGCCACGACTGCCACAAGATCAAGGCCAAGAACGACTATGTGTTCTATGTGCCCAAGAAGTACCGACGGGCCGCGACCCAATAGCTTCTTTTGAGTGTCACTCTGTCTGCTCGACCGGTTGGCCAAACATCAATAGGCAGCCATCGGGGTCCTTTACATGGAACTCGCGCATGCCGTAGGGCTGGTCGAACGGTGCGCGCACCCGGTCTTCATCAAGTTGCTGCAAATTAGGGGTGAGGTCGCAATAAAGCTGGTCCACCCCATTGACCCACAAGTAAATCGAAAAATGATTGGCTGTCGCCTCGAGAGCTGAGGCGTCGTCTGCCTTAAGAAAGTGGATGGCGGCCTCGCCATGAACGGCAATGGCGAATTGACCGTCGTCTGTAACAAGACGGCGCTCGAAGTTCAGTGTATCGACATAAAAGTCCACCGTGCGGTGAATATCGCGTACCGGTACAATGGCGACGGCATCTTCGATAAATGGTGTCGGCATCTTCGATCAGGCAATGGCCTCCAACTCGTGCAGGATTGCGTCAGCCATCTGCGTCGTGCCGACTTGTGTCATGCCGTCCTGCATGATGTCGCTGGTACGTATGCCCTTGTCGAGAGTGCGAGATATTGCGTCCTCGACCTTGCCGGCCCAGTCGCCCATTCCAAGCGAATACCGTAAGGCCATGGCGAAGGACGCGATCATGGCAATTGGATTGGCAAGGTTCTGCCCGGCAATGTCGGGTGCGGAGCCGTGCACGGGCTCGTAGAGCGATTTGCGCCTGCCGCTCTGTTCATCCGGTGCGCCGAGAGAGGCGGAGGGCAGCATGCCGAGCGAGCCGGTCAACATGGCGGCCACATCGGACAGCATGTCGCCAAACAGGTTATCGGTGACAATCACGTCGTATTGCTTGGGATTGCGAACTAATTGCATACCGCAATTGTCGGCCAGCACATGCTCCAGTTCGACATCCGGGTAGCTCTCTGCGTGTACCTGGCTGACAACCTCGTGCCAAAGGACACCGGATTTCATGACATTGCGCTTTTCGCTTGAAGCCACCTTGTTGGAGCGTGTGCGGGCAAGGTCAAAGGCGACGCGGGCTATACGGTCAATCTCATAGGTGTCGTACACTTGCGTATCGATGGCACGTTTTTGCCCGTTGCCAAGATCGGTAATGGTTTTTGGCTCACCAAAATACACACCGCCGGTTAGCTCGCGGACGATCAACAAGTCGAGGCCTTCGACCAGGTGGCGCTTGAGAGACGAACTGTCGGCGAGGGCCGGATAGCAGATGGCCGGACGTAAATTGGCAAAAAGTGCAAGATCCTTGCGCAGCCTCAGGAGGCCGGCTTCGGGACGCTTTTCATAGGGAACATCATCCCATTTCGGGCCGCCGACGGCACCGAAGATGACCGCATCCGCGGCGTTGGCAAGAGCCATGTCGGCATCACTGATCGCCTTACCGTGGGCATCGTAGGCCGAACCGCCGACCAGGCCCTGCTCGGCTTCGAATGTGGCGATGCCGCGGCTGCTGAACCAGTCGATGAACCGCGCAACCTCGGCCATCACCTCCGTGCCGATGCCGTCTCCCGGCAGCAGAAACAGCTTGTGTATCGCCATGCTTTGAACATCCCCGTTTGAAAGGTTTCCGACCAGGTTGGTTGATGTCTTTTTCGGAGGCCCTGGGTAAACCGTGAAACGCCGGATGACAAGAGCACTTATTGCTGTATTGCTTACGGGCTTGTTGCTGGCCAGTGGTGATCGCGCACATGCTTTTGAACTGGGTCCGCCGATCGACTGTGAAGTTGGCCGTGATTGCTTCATACAGCAATATGTCGACCTCGATCCGCAACCGGGCGTGCGCGACTATGCCTGCGGAGCGCAGAGTTACGATGGGCACAAGGGAACGGACATTCGGCTGCGCTCGGTTGCCGATGTGAACCGGGGTGTCAATGTACTGGCGGCGGCAGATGGGGTCGTAAAGAGCCGCCGGGACGGCATGACCGACCGGCTGGTCAAATCTGCTGAAGCGCAGGCAGCCAATGCTGGTCGCGACTGCGGCAACGGTGTGGTGGTCGATCACGGCAAGGGCTGGCAGACCCAGTACTGTCACATGCGGCGCGGTTCGGTGGAGGTGCAAGAAGGCGACACGGTGAAGGCCGGTGATGTCCTCGGGCAGGTCGGTTATTCAGGCAAGGCGGCCTTCCCACACGTTCATATCACGGTGCGCAGGACGGGCCATGTGATCGATCCATTCAAGGGTGTCAAATATGACCACGCTGCATGTGGTCTCGGCGGTAGACCCCTGTGGCGGGCAGATATTCTGAAAGGCCTGACCTATCGGAAAGGCCAGGTCCTGGATACCGGATTTGCCCCCGGCAAGGTCACGATGAACGAGTTGGAAATGGGTGAAGTCCAGGGTTTCATGCCATCATCCGACAGTGCGGTACTCGTTGCGTGGGGCTGGGCGATCAACCTGCAAGCAGATGATCAGGTTTTTGCGGTGCTGGCGGGACCTGGCGGTGAAATTGCCCGCAACAAGGTCAAGCTTGATGCCAATAAGGCGCACTACATGCTGTTTGCCGGCAAGAAGCGCAAGCAAGAACGCTGGCCGAGCGGGCGGTATGTCGCGTTCTTTGGCGTGGTTCGGGGCGGCAAACCGGTCTTGCGGGCCGCGCGACCGTTCATCATGCCTTGATGTGAAACAGCTGAAACGGCGGCACTATGCGCCGCCCAAAAGTTTGTAGACCTTCATGCTCGGCCGGCCGTTTGGCTTCATATTGTTTTTCTTCTGTACCTTCTTGATCGCGGCCTTGGTAATTGGGCCGATACGGCCGTCGGCTTCGCCAATGTCATAGCCGGCCTTGATCAGTCTCTTCTGCAGTTCTAGGCGCTGGGCGCGGGTCAGCCCGGGGTCCTTGGTCGGCCAGCCCTTGCGGATCCCACTGCGTCCGCGCAGGCGGTCCGACAGATGGGAGATCGCAAGTGCGTAGCTTTCCGCCGCATTGTAGGTGTAAATCGCATTGAAGTTCGAAAAGACGATAAAGGCCGGACCGTTGCGGCCCGCCGGCAGGATCAATGCACCCTTGCGGCGACCGGTGAGACGCTTACCGTTGAGGCGGGTAATGCCGCGCTTGCCCCAAGTCGTCAGCGAAGCGCGGCGCTTGCGACCCGATGCGCCGCGATAGCGTTTCGGCAGGCGCACCTCGTAGCCCCAGCTTTGGCCTGACCGCCAGCCTGCGTTTCTGAGATAGTTGGCGGTCGAAGCGAGCGCATCAGGCACCGAGTGGACGAGATCGCGGCGGCCGTCCTTGTCGAAGTCTACAGCCAGACGCCGATAGGTTGACGGAATGAATTGGGTTTGGCCAAAGGCACCGGCCCACGAGCTTTTCAGATCCGCCAGGCGAACATCGCCGCGGGAGACGATCTTGAGGGCCTGGATCAGCTCGCGGCGAAAGAATTTCGACTTGCGCCTGGCGCAAACCAAATTGGCGAGCGCGTGCGGCAAGTAGAAGTCGCCGTGATGTCGGCCATAGTTGCTCTCGATGCCCCACAGGGCTGCGATGATGTAACGATCGACGCCGTAAGCCTTTTCTACTGCGCGCAGGGTCTTGTCGTGCTTTTGCATCATCGCCTTGCCGTCGGCAATGCGTTCGGGATCGACGAGAAAGGCCATGTAGTCCCAGATCGGAGTGCGATATTCCGGCTGTGAGCGTGAGAATCGAATGACCTTTTCGTCGTATGTGACATTACCTAGCGCCTTATTGGCGACCGAGCGTTTGACGCCGGAACGGATGGCCTGTTTCTTGAGGCCAGCGACGCAGGAATTGAGAGACCGGGCGTTTACCTCGCTCACGGTCAGCGCTGCAAGCGCAAACACCAGGATGGTGCGCAGGATCATTGGTGGTGCCTTATAGCCAGGGTCGGGCTTGTTCTGCCTTGGCTTCGTAGGCGTCGATCGAGGCCGACTTTTCCAGGCTGAGGCCAATGTCGTCTAGGCCATGGAACAGGCAATGTTTGCGGAACGGGTCGAGCTCGAATGTGATCGAACCGCCGTCCGGGCCAGTGATCCGCTGGTTTTCTAAGTCGACGGTAATGATGGCGTTGGCTCCGCGTTCAGCGTCATCCATCAGTTTGTCGACGTCTTCCTGCGGCAGGGCAACTGGCAGGATGCCGTTCTTGAAACAGTTATTGTAGAAAATATCGGCAAATGAGGGTGCGATGACACAGCGGATGCCGAAGTCGAGCAGCGCCCAAGGAGCGTGTTCGCGCGACGAACCGCAGCCGAAATTCTCACCGGCGACGAGGATCTTGGCCTGGCGGTAAGCTGGCTTATTGAGAACGAAACCGTCTATCTCGTTGCCGTCGTCGTCATAGCGCATCTCGGAAAACAGCGCGGTGCCGAGGCCGGTCCGCTTGATGGTCTTCAGATACTGTTTTGGGATAATCATGTCGGTGTCGACATTGATCAGGTTCAACGGCGCGGCAACTCCGGTCAAATTAGTGAACTTTTCCATCAGCTATCTCTTGCAAGTGCTTGTCAGCCCGCCTTCTTGCGCAGAATCTTGGCAAGAATCAAGCGTTACGTATGGTCAAGTGCAAGTGAGGATGGAAATTCGGCCCATACGCCTGGTGTGGCAACTGCCTTAGCGGTTACAGACCGCTTGGCATGGTAATGTTGACAACGCCCGTTTGCGCGGTTGAGACCGCGGCGTAGGCGGTGACACCACCGGTGACAAAGGCGCAGAAAATCAGGGCAAACAGAATACGGCGCAAGAAACTATCATCGGCCTGAAGTGTCGGGTTCATGTCTGGCGTCTCCAAGTCAATCTCACATAAGCGTTGAACTTGGCCCTGTCATACCAGTTCAATGTTAACGGTAAGCTTAATGCTCCGTTCATCAACCGTTCATAAGTCCGAATATGCCCGCGGACCCGTGATTGCACGGTAAGAAATATCATTTCGCAAATTTAACGTTTACGTCAAATTACTTGCATGACCGTCTAGTAGCTGATTGTCTATTGAGTCGCAATCAATTCCAGTCGCGAATATCGACAAAGTGACCGGCAATTGCCGCGGCGGCGGCCATGACAGGCGATACCAAGTGGGTTCTGCCCTTATAGCCCTGCCGGCCCTCGAAATTGCGGTTTGATGTCGAGGCACAGCGTTCGCCAGGCGCCAGGCGATCGGCATTCATGGCCAGGCACATGGAACACCCCGGTTCGCGCCATTCGAAACCGGCGTCCAGGAAGATTTTGTCAAGGCCTTCGGCCTCTGCCTGTTCTTTGACGATACCGGAACCAGGTACGATCATGGCATTGACGTGGCCATTTACCGACTTGCCTTTGGCGACGGCGGCTGCGGCCCGCAAATCCTCAATCCGCCCGTTGGTGCACGAGCCGATGAATACACGGTCGATGTAAACTTCGGTCATCGGCGTACCGGCCGTGAGGCCCATATAGTCGAGCTTGCGCAGCAACGCCTGGCGCCGGGTCTCATCCGCGATGTGTTGCGGGTCCGGCACGGAGCCGGTGATCGAGACAACATCCTCTGGGCTGGTGCCCCAGGTTACAATAGGTGGCAGTGCTGCAGCATCGAGTTTGACCTCGCAATCAAACTGTGCGCCGTCGTCGGACCGAAGCGTTTCCCAATAGCGCACGGCGTCGTCCCAAGCGCTGCCTTTTGGTGTCCTCGGACGTTCCTTTAGATAGTCAAAGGTTTTCTGATCGGGTGCCACCATGCCGGCCCGGGCACCGCCCTCGATAGACATGTTGCAGACCGTCATGCGGCCTT
>JAEKFU010000381.1 GCA_016522385.1 Pseudomonadota bacterium | reverse complement strand
GAACAACGCCAGCGCTTCGCTCGCGGGCAGATAACATAGATCAAGGTCACTCACCCTTTGTCCTCCCAGTTGCAACGCAAATGCCTTCAGCCTGCAGGCAGGACGGTCGCCCATGGCCGAATGACGGTTCTTTTTCAGGCGATTACGGTTTTTGGGTCGGCGACATCTACTCCATCTTGACGTCCTCGGGTCAGGTCGGAGGAGTTCGACAAGGTGGGGCCAGGGCCCCCGCGCAATTAGACATGAGGCGGGCAATATACGTCAAGCTCTGCAGGGCTCGCTTGGCCGTCATTGCTCAGCGCCAGAAGCGCGATGGCATTTGCGCAAGGCCTGATGAGCCACGCGATACGTCAACCCTCGGCATTGCACCCGCATCGACCTCGTTGCCCTAAAAAGCCGCTAAGTTCAAGTGATAAAGGGGTAAATTCTACCATTTACGGGTCGGCCAGCTTGACAATTTCGCGACCGTGGCCCAGATCGAAGGCTGGGTTGAGGAGTTCAACCTATCCCTTGAGCCGGAGGAGTTCTGGTATGTCACACAAGCAATTCGACTTTCTTGTATTCATCGGCCGGTTCCAGCCTTTTCATCTGGGACACCAGTCAATTGTCGACATCGCACTTGAGCAGGCGGACCGGGTTATTCTCTTTATCGGTTCTGCCGACAGCGCCCGTTCCATCAGGACTCCATTCACCTATGAAGAGCGCCGCGACATGATCGCCGCCTGTTTTGTCGAACAGGTTACAGATGGGCGGTTGCGCATGCGGCCGCTTAACGACATTCTCTATAATGACACGGCCTGGATTGCGGCGGTTCAGGCGAATGTCCTCGACGAGGTGTTGGCTGCCGGTAATGACGATGCAGACGTTCGGCTGCATGGGTTGAAAGACTTCCACGTCGCGCTGATCGGCCAGATGAAGGACAGAAGCGGCGACCACACGAAAATGTTTCCCCAATGGGAAGCCGTTGAAGTGAAGCACGCTTATGGCACCTTCGGCTCCACCGAAATTCGTGAGGATTATTTGCGGCCGTCACCGATTCTGCCAAACGGCATCTGCCCTGAGGCGGTCAACAAGTGGCTGCATGACTTCACGACCAAGCCCGAGTTTGCGTCATTGGTGGCCGAAAAGCAGTTTATCGACGACTACCGAGAGCAGTGGAAGACCGCACCATATCCACCGATCTTCGTCACTGTTGATGCCATCGTCATCCAGTCAGGTCATATCCTCCTGGTCGAGCGCGGCGAACAGCCGGGCAGGGGGTTAAAGGCATTGCCGGGCGGTTTCGTCAACCAGTACGAAACGTTGCGCGACGCCGTCATCCGCGAATTGCGCGAGGAGACCAAGATTGCCGATCAGAAGGGCGAGATCCCGCCTGCCATGCTGGCCTCGTTCATTGAGGACAGCAAGACCCGCGTCTTTGATGGGCCGTACCGGTCACTGCGCGGTCGCACCATCACCCATGCCTATATGTTCAATTGTCCAAATCGAGCCAAGCTGTTCAAGGTCAGCGGCTCGGATGATGCCCGCAGTGCCGCATGGCACGAATTGGGGACACTGGACCCGCGGGACTTCTTCGAGGATCATTGGGCCATCATCCAGGAGATGACAGGAATTTGATCAAGGCGCTATGGGAGCCGCAGCGTTGAGCCGACCAAAGGAGTTTTGGACATGACGACTCTTTTTGACAATCCCGTTCTGGACGCTGACTCCCAAGATTGTTCGCCCTGCAAGGCTCCATGAAGCGCTGCTTCGCCAGGCCGATAACTGGCGAGATGGTAGATGAAACCGAGGCGACTCTGACCGCACACGGGCTGCTCTCTACCCGTGACGGATTTGCCAGCATTACGACAAACACAGCGGCTTCTGGCCGGTCGAGATCGAAGGTCTAAACTGCTCACTCCGTCGTTGGATCCAGGGTCCTGAGATAGGCGATAAGATCAGCCAGACGGTTTTGTTCGAGGAAACGCAGCGACAGCATGTCAGCGCCTGGCACCCCATTGCGGATCTTGTGTAACGCCTGTTCAGGCCTGTTCTGTACCACCCAGCCCAGCGCGGGCTTGTCACCGCTCTCGCCTTCGATATAGGCCTTGCCGTCAGCCTGATGACAGGAGATGCAGGCGCCTTCGAAGATGTCCTTGCCTCTCAGTGGTGCGCCAGATGCGAGGTTGTTGCCAAGGATTTCGGCCGCATCATGCTGTCCGACGCTAAGAAACAGCGCCAGTGCCTCGATCTGCTCAGCTGACATGGCTTGTGTGAATTTGCGGTGGCTGCCGGACCGTATCGCCACCGCAATGTCTGCGGGTGGCTGGTCAGCAATCAGGCGCAAGCTGACAAAGACTTTGCTGGCGGAGAGTTGTTTCAGGTGACCATCGCGGCCTCGGTAGTCCCAGCCGTGACAGGACACGCATCGCCAACTATCAGCCGGTAAAGTTTTGAGGCCCGCCGGATATAACGGGTTGCGGGTCTCTACCGGCTGCGTGCGCGTTTCGAGCCAGTAATTGTCATAAAGCCTGCCGCCTAGACTGACGCGCCATGCTTCTCCAACCGCTTCAGCCCGGGTGCCGACAGCCGGAAGCGCGATGGTCAGCGCGATCAGCAGTAAAGCGAAAAGGTTTTTCTTCATCAGGCTCAACCCACCGATAGACGCCACAGAATAATCCGGATCGCGGGCAGGGGCTATTGATGTAGATCAAGCTTCCGGCAAGCCGTTGGTTGCCGAGGGTTCACGTGCGCCGGCATGTGCGATAGGCTCACGCCACGGCAACTTATTGGAGGGTCGCATGGCATTGCGCAAGTACATCATCGAGCGGGATATTCCTGAAGTAGGCACGTTTGAGCGCGAACAGTTGCGCGAAGCAGCTGCCAGGTCCAACGAAGTGCTGCAACAACTCGGTCCGGAAATTCAGTGGGTGGAAAGCTATGTCGCCGGCGACAAAACCTTCTGCGTCTATCTGGCCAGGGACGAAGACATCATTCGCCAGCACGCTGAGATCAGCGGATTTCCCGCGACAAAGGTCACCGAAATCTCCAAGATGATCGATCCGACCACTGCGGCATAAACCGATATCGTGCCACAGGTGACAGTTTTTATGTCGATTTCCCATTGACGCACGTACCAAAAGATGTATATACAGTTATCATGACTCCCAACCAGAAAACATATGACCAGCCCAATGTTGACATCTGTACATGTGCCAGCTTGAGACGTGCCACACGGCTGGTGACCCAAGAATATGATGCCGCCTTGCGGCCGGCTGGGTTAAGAGCAACCCAGTTCACCACGCTGTCGGTCTTGGCCAGACGCGGTCAGACCCGGCAGAGCGAACTGGCCAGCATTCTTGGCATGGAAGGCACGACCCTGACGCGCAATCTGCAACCGCTCTTGAAGAAAGGCTGGATCCGGGTTGATCGCGATCATGATCAGCGTGTCCGGCTGATATCGCTCACGAATGCGGGCAGGCAGGTTCACGTGGACGCTCTGCCGCTTTGGCAGCAGGTCCAGTCGCGCTTTGTCAATGAAATGGGCCACGGACAATGGTCGACTTTGATCGGCGGGCTCGCGTCAACGGCCGCAATAGCCGAAGAGAGGTGACTCCATTCTTATGATCAAAAACATGTATATACACTGAAAGGAGACTCATACTATTATGACAATCCAGGCTCAAACCCCACTGTGGACCGCATCACGCAAAACCGCATTGGCGGTGCTCTTGCTCGTTCAGTTCACCGCCGCCTATGCCATCGGCTCAAGCCGCTGGCTGACCAACGACAGTGCCTCTCTGGTTCCGCCAATCGGCGTGTCCGCGCTAACTCCGGTCGCGCTGTTTCTTGTAGCCTACGCCCTTTCGATGCGCTTTCGAAGTTTCGTCTTGGCGCACGATATCCGCAGCCTGACCATGATCCAGCTCTGGCGCGTCGTCGGGTTTGTGTTTCTGCCGCTTTACGCGTTTGGCATACTGCCGGGTCTGTTCGCTTGGCCGGCCGGGCTGGGCGATGTCGCGGTTGGCCTGATGGCCCTATACGTGGTCACGCGGATTGATCGCGACCCGGATTACGCCACCGGTCCCGCCGTCGTGGGCTTCCATCTGATGGGGCTGCTAGACTTTACCGTTGCCATCGCAACTGCGGGCATGGCCGCAGGCGCATTCCCCGGATTGATCGCCACCGGCATCACCAGTGCACCACTGGACGTCTGGCCGATGAACATCTTCCCCAGCTTCATCGTGCCTGTCTTCGTCATCCTGCAGCTGTCGGCCCTGCTGAAGGTGCGCGCATTGCGCACCTCGAGCCGCGCACAGGTAAATCGATCACCACAGATTGCCTGACAGGCACCGGCAGACATCGGCCTGTTCCTGTCGGTGTCTGTCACACTTTTAATCGAACGCCCGAAGGAGACTATTCGATGACAATGGAAAACACCTTACGTGCCAATCATGACCTGCGTGCTGACGGGATCAGACTGGTTCCGCTCATCACGGCTCAAGTGCTGCGCCGCGCCGCGATCATTGCGTTGGTTCTTGGGTCTGTTCTGACCCTCGCCAACCAATTCGGTGCCATATTTGGAGACGACCACATGCAGTTTCTGCCACTTGGACTGGTGTATCTAACGCCGTTCGTCGTGGTGACGATTTCACAGTGCCTTGGCATGCGCCAGGCGCTCACCGAAGCCGAATACAATGGTCGGGGTGACGCACCGCGCTCCGGTGTAGTGACCACCGCACTATCGCACGGCATCCCTCAAAGAGCATTGCTTGTCAGCTTGATTGTCGGCGGCGTGAACACCGCGATTGTCGCAATCGTCGCCCTTATCGACGGCAGCAATCTAGCCAGCCTGCCGATCTCGCCCATAGGCCAGGCATTTATTTTGCCGTTGTTGTTCGGCCTGGTTTCGCAGTCGTTTGCCTACCGCCGCCAAGCCGAACTGCGAGCGGCGTCCTTTTGACCCAGTAACCTTGAAAGGATTGCATGATGACGACTGAACGGACAATCCAACATACTTCTGACTGGCAGCAAGTCTCAGATTGGCTGACGGCATTCGACGAGAGTTTCGATTATGATCCGGTTGATCCTGCGGTTGAGCATCTCACGCATCAGATAGCGCGGCTTCAACGTAGTGTTGAAATGCTCTAGATCAAGATTGTTCTTGATCAATGCAGTCGAGAACCACAATCCTGATCGTTTTCAACTGACCCTAGACTGC
>JAEKFU010000331.1 GCA_016522385.1 Pseudomonadota bacterium | reverse complement strand
GGAATACGCGAACGGGGAACGTCTGCTCACACTCACTGCGGCCGAAGTGAGGAAGTTCGATGAACAGAATTGTGACCCGCCTTATTCTTGTTGTTCTCAGCATTTCACTGACAGCTTCTTGGGCTAGGTCCGCAGATGAAAATGTGATGATTGTGCTCGATGCATCAGGCAGCATGTGGGGGCAGATTGACGGCACCGCGAAGATTGAAATCGCCCGAGAGGTGATGGGCCGCGTCCTCACCGATCTTGACGGCAAGGCCAATATCGGCGTCGTTACCTATGGCCATCGAAAGAAGGGTGATTGTAGCGACATCGAAACGATCGTTCCTGTTGGCAAGGTAGACCGCGGCAGTTACATGACCGCGATCAACAAGCTGTCACCGAAAGGAAAGACGCCGATCACAGCAGCCGTGCGCGACGCCGCCGAGCAACTGCGCTACACCGAAGACAAGGCCACCGTCGTCTTAGTCTCTGACGGCTTGGAAACCTGCGATGCCGACCCATGCGCGCTTGCAAAGGAGCTGGAAAGTCACGGTATCGACTTTACCGTCCATGTCATCGGCTTCGATCTGAGAAACCAGGACACATCAAGCCTGCAATGCCTGGCCGAACAGACCGGCGGCAAATATCTCGCTGCCGACAACGCCGATGAACTGGGCGACGCGTTCGGCACAGTCGTAGTGCAAGCACCTGAACCCCAACCCGAGCCGGCGAAAGGCCCGACCCTGCTGAAAGTGGATGTGTTGCTCGCTCCCGGGTCTGAACCCCTCAACAATGCTTATGCCTATGTCGTCCCCGAGGCCGGCAACAAGGACAAGGCAAACGCTATCACCTCCGGTTCGATCCGCAATCGCTTCAAGATTGAAGTCGGCAGGTACTATGTCGAAACCAAGGTCGGCGCCGTGACCGGATCTGTTGAGGTTGATGTGGAGGCAAACAAGGACAATCGCGCCGAGATCGTCCTCAATGCCGGCCTGCTGTCAGCAAAGGCGGTGCAAGAGGAGGGCGGCGAACCGATCAAACAGGCCTATATTTATGTCGATGAGTTGACCCCCGGCGTCGACGGAAAACGCAAAAAAATCACTGCCGGCAACCAGCGCACATTGTTCACCGTGCCGGCTGGCAAATACTTCGTGACCGCCAAGCACGGCAAGGCTGCCGTCGGACAAGAATTCGAAGTCACTGCCGGCCAGCGTACCGATGCCGTCATCGTTCTTGCCTCTGGGCTCCTGCAAATCGAAGTGCTGGCTGAGGAAGGCGGCCAGCCGCAATCGAATGCCTTCGTCACGATCTTCGAAAATGAACTGCAGGCCGACGGCACCCGGCGACAGGTCACCGGCGGTAATCCGCGCCGGAAATTTTCGCTGCCGGCCGGCAAGTATTTTGTGGTCGCCAAAGTCGGCAAGGCGAGCGTCGGCCAGGAAATAGACGTCACCGCCGGCAAGTTGACCGAGGCATCACTTGTCGTTGGTGTCGGCGCACTGAAGGCCTCCGTCATCCCCGCCGACGGCGGCAAACCGCTCGACAAGGCCTTCATCACCATCCTTGAACTCGACAAGCAGCTCGATGGCAGTCGAAAACAGGTCACTGCCGGCAGTGTGCGCCGGACATTCAAGTTGCCGGCCGGCAAATACCAGGTTGTCGCCAAGGTTGACAGTGCAAGGACTGCGACAGAAGTTGAGATTTCTGCCGGCAAACTCACCGAGCCGACCATCAACCTCAATGCCGGTGCCCTCAGCATCACTGACGGCGGCAAGATCTTTGTGACGATTTTTTCTGCAGAGAAGAATCTCGATGGTACTCGCGACCAGATCACGGCCTTCCGCCCGCGCAAGCCGGTCATGCTGCCGGCCGGTCGCTATCTCGTATCTGGCAAAGAAGACGGCGAAGTGATCGAGGCTGAAGTGGAGATTAAGCCCGGCAAGCTGATGGAGGTCACGCTAAAGCAATAGGCCAATCGACCGCAATTAACTGCTCGCATGCCCACTCCTAGGCGTGCAGTCCATACAATCATTGATCTTCTTTGGGGAAAGGAAGGATGTGTTCAATGACCAACGATCAATGCGAAACTGGCCACAAGCTTCGTAACCTTCCGCACGCAGTAAGGATCGGATCCGTCATTAGACCAGTTGGCAGTCAAACTAAGATCTTACTGTTTATAAATGAACATGTTTACTCACGAAAACTTTAGTTGGTTTTAGGATTGGACAGACTCTAACTTCCAAGGTGATTGGGTTCGGGGGAAGAGCCAGGGAGAGTTGCACGAATGGAAACTTCAAAAATTCACAAATTGTGGAGCGTGGCGGCATTGTCGATCACGTTGGCGTTGCCTACGGTTTCGGCGATCGCGGCTGAGACCTACTTTTCCGACCAGGGCCACACGGAAGTTCGCTTTGGGTGGAACCATGCGGGCGTGTCGATGCAGCATGGCGAATTCACAAAGGCCAATGCCAAGCTGAGCCTTGATCCAGACAATGTTGAGAATTCGTCGATAGAAGCAACGATTGACGCAACAAGCCTTTCGACTGGGTTCGAGCCGTTGGACAAAGACCTAAAGAGCAAAAACTACCTGGAGGTTGAAACTTACCCGCAGATCACTTTTAAGAGCACATCTGTGAAGAGGACAGGTGACGATACTGCCGACATCACGGGCGATCTGACTATTCATGGCGTGACACAGCCAGTGACGCTTAAGGCAAAACTGACCCATCGCGGCGCACACCCAGTGGCGAAGTTTATCGATTACTACAAAGGCCAATGGATAGCCTTTTCCGCAACGACCGAGATTGACCACCAGGCCTTCAAAGTTGGGGCGTTCTCGACGGGACCGATTTCAATCTGGATCAGCACGGAAATGAAGGATCGGGAATAACGGCAAAGCTGCGCGTACGTGATCGGCGAGAAGTCTTTGTACTCCAGGGTTTGTTCGTCAATGCAAGCTCACCGTTAAGTTCGAAAACGACGTGCCGCAATTGCCATCCAGGCAGCCAATGCGGTGGCAACGACTGCGCCAGGAAACGACATCCAAACCGGCACCTCGAATCCACCTATGATTATCTCAATACCCGCAATCAATCGAACCAGGTGCGCTATGGCACCCACGGTAAAGAAAATGGCGGCGACATAAAGGGCGATCTTCTGCATTGGTGCGACATCAGTCTGTCCCATGGGCTCTTTCGCTGTGGGGTCACTGATGGACCGGCAAGCGTTCAAGATAGAGTGCTGGTGAAATCAATGCACATTGGACGGCTTGGCGCATTGAGCTACCTCAAACGCAGAACTCGCAAGCGCATCACGTATTTGGCAGGGTGCACGCCTACAAAATCAACTCTCGTCTGATTACTGTCGTTGCAATTGATCCACATCAACGGCCTTATCGGCCGATCGGCCACAATCAGGTGCAAAATGAAGGAGGGTAGCGAATGCCTTACAAGACGATCCTGGTATCGCTGAATGATGTCAATCGGGTTGATGAGATTGCTGGGCTAGCATGTCTGCTGGCCGGTCGGTTCGAGGCCCAGTTGATCGGCATCTTCGTCACCCCGATGGTGGCAGCTTTCCTGCTGCCCAATGCCTATGAGACGCCAGACGTGATCGAGGCGCTCGATGCAGCTTATAGCCAGCAGGCCGAAAGGGCCAGGGCCTCATTCGAGGACCATTTGGCACGCGCGGGGCTCAGCGGAGACTTCCGGCATATCAAGAGCAATTTCAGGACCCTGGCCGGAGCGGTTATTGACCATGGCCGACAGTCAGACCTAGTGGTTGTCGGCCAGCATGATCCCGAGGGTGCGCCCGGTATCGAGCCCAATTTCGTGAGCACCGTGGTCATGGAGGTTGGCCGGCCAGTTCTGATCGTGCCCTATGCCGGTCACTTCAACTCGATCGGGGAACGGGCCGTGGTCGGCTGGAACGCCAGCCAGGAGGCATCGCGGGCCGTGTTCGATGCTCTGCCTCTGCTCAAGGGGGCCTCTGAG
>JAEKFU010000307.1 GCA_016522385.1 Pseudomonadota bacterium | reverse complement strand
CATAAAGACGATCCAGCCTATCTGATCTACACGTCGGGAACATCAGGAACACCAAAAGGCGTACTGCATGCCCAGCGGGCAATCTGGGGACGGCGGCCGATGTATCAGGGCTGGTATGGCATCACATCCGACGATGTCATGCTGCATACCGGCGCGTTCAACTGGACCTATACGCTCGGCACCGGGCTGTCGGATCCCTGGGCGACGGGCGCGACCACTCTGCTGTACACAGGACCAAGAGACATTGAAGTCTGGCCGCGGCTTATCACCCGCTATGGCGCCACCATCATGGCATCGGTTCCGACCCTTTATCGCCAGTTGCTGAAATACTGCGATTTGACCCCGGGCAAGCTGGCACCATTGCGCCATGTGCTGTGTGCTGGCGAAGTTCTCAGCGGCCCGCTGCATCGCCAGTGGTTGGAGACCACATCGCTCGATATCTACGAGGCCCTGGGGATGAGTGAAATCTCGACCTACATTTCCTCCTCACCTAGCGTGCCCGTGTCGATTGGCAGCCCCGGTAAACCCCAGCCGGGGCGCAGTGTCGTTATCTTGCCGGCGGACACCAACAGCACGACACCGTTACCTCACGACGAAGTTGGTCTGATCGCGGTTCACCGCTCCGATCCAGGTCTGATGCTCGGATATTGGCAGTGTCCGGAAGAAGAGGAAAAGGTGTTTCGCGGCGACTGGTTCATTGGCGGCGACCTAGCCAGCATGGATAAGGACGGCTATATCCATTTCAAGGGTCGCAATGACGATGTCATGAACGCTTTCGGCTACCGTGTGTCGCCGCAGGAGGTCGAGAACGCACTGGCCAGCCACCAGGATGTGGCCGAAGTCGGCGTCAGCGAGATTAGGGTCCGCGATGATGTCTCAATCATCGCTGCGTTTGTTGTGCCGGTCGAGTCCAGCAACCCGGCGCGTGAGGATATTCTCGCCCATGCGAAACAACACCTCGCAGACTATAAGATGCCACGTGACATCCATTTCGTCGACCATCTCCCGCGCACCGGCAACGGAAAAGTTATTCGCAAGCGCTTGTCTACGCTGCTCTAACGCCTCAAGGTGGATCACAAGCCCGCCATAGCCGGCGAAAGGAGAAGTATCTTGGAAAACGCAACCATTCCCGTCGACGTCGTGTCCGACGTCATGTGCCCATGGTGCTATATCGGCAAGCGCCGCCTCGAGCGTGCCATTGCCGCCAGCCCGGATACATTGCTCGATATTCGCTGGCGGCCTTTCCAGCTCGATGCCACGATTCCTGACGACGGGATGGACCGCCAGGAGTACCTGGAGCGCAAATTTGGTGGTGCAGAAGGCGTTGCTGAAGTCTATGAACCGGTTCGTGATGCCGGCAAGGCCGAAGGTATTCCATTCCGGTTCGAGGCCATCACAAAATCTCCCAACACGATAAATGCGCACCGGATCATCCGATGGTCGCATTCCGTGGGGCTACAGGACCAGGTGGTTGAAAGACTGTTTGAGCTCTATTTCATCGAAGGCGCCGACTTGACCGACAAGGAGGTGCTTACTGATGCCGCGGCCATGTCAGGTATGGAACGCGAGATTGTCGAGCGCCTGATCCATTCAGACGCCGATGTCGAAGAGACCAAGAACGAAATCGCCCTTGCGCAGCAAATGGGCGTCACCGGCGTTCCCACCTTCATCGTCGGACAGAAATATGCGGTCGTTGGCGCCCAGGGCCCCGAAGTCATCGCCGGCGCCATCGCCAAGGTGAGAGAGGAAGGCTTCCAGCCCATCGAGACCTCAGGCTGAACTGCGATCAGCGAACGAGACAGATTACGCGGCGGCCAGTTTGACCAGCTGTTCCAGCAACTGCCGGGTGCCTTTCAGGCGGTCCTCCGGGGCATCCCACGGCCGCATCACCACCAGCTTCATGTCCGGCCGCAACTTTGCAAGCCGGCCCTGTTGATTTATCCAGCCGACCAGGCCGTCCGGATTGGCGAAGATATCGTCCTTAAGGCCGATGACTGCGCCTTTTGGCCCGGCATCGATGCTGGCGACATTGGCCTGCCGGCACATCAGCTTGACCGACACCACCTGCAACAGGTGCTCGACCTCGACCGGCAGGGATCCAAATCGGTCATGTAATTCCGCTGCAAACTCGTCGATCTCTGTCTGGTCCTGCAGATCGGCCAGGCGTCGGTAGAGCCCGAGGCGGATCTGCAGGTCCTGGACATAGTTCTCCGGGATCAATACAGAGGCACCGATATTGATCTGTGGCGACCAGGTGCCCTCACCCTCCATCTTGGCGTCCCCGGTGCGCAGGCTGGCAACCGCCTCCTCCAGCATCACCTGATACAGTTCAAATCCGACTTCGCGAATATGACCGGACTGTTCTTCGCCCAGAAGGTTTCCCGCCCCACGGATATCCAGATCATAGCTGGCGAGCGAGAAACCGGCGCCCAATGAATCGAGTGACTGCAGCACCTCGAGTCGCTTTTGAGCGGTGTCCGTCAGCCGTTTTCCGACAGGTGTCGTCAACAGGGCATAGGCGCGTTGCTTGGAGCGCCCGACCCGGCCGCGCAGTTGGTAAAGCTGTGCCAGGCCAAACATATCGGACCGGTGGACAATCAAGGTATTGGCGGTCGGAATGTCGAGGCCCGACTCGACAATCGTCGTCGACAGCAACACATCGAATTGCCGGTCATAGAACCCGGTCATGATGTCATCAAGCTCGCCTGGCGCCAGCCGGCCATGTGCCTGGGCAAACTTGATTTCGGGCACTTGCGTGCGCAGGAACTCGGCGATCTCCTCCAGATCGCTGATCCTAGGCACAACGTAAAAGCTTTGGCCACCACGGTAATGCTCGCGCAGCAAGCATTCACGGATAATCACGGGGTCGAATGGGGTAATGAATGTGCGAACGGCCAGCCGGTCCAGTGGCGGCGTTGTGATCAGCGACAACTCTCGCACGCCTGAGAGCGCCATTTGCAACGTCCGCGGGATCGGCGTCGCGGTCAGGGTGAGCACATGCACGTCACCCCGCAGCTCCTTTAAGCGCTCCTTGTGTTTAACGCCGAAATGCTGCTCCTCATCGATCACCAGCATTCCAAGATCGCGGAATTTCACATCGGCCGACAACAAGGCATGCGTGCCGATTACGATATCCAGGTCACCAGACTTCAATCGCTCTTTTACCTCATTGACTTCCTTGCGTCCGACAAGGCGCGAAGCGTGTCCGATCTTCACCGGATATCCTTGAAAACGTTCACAAAAATTTGCGTAGTGCTGACGCGCCAGCAATGTTGTCGGCACTACCACAGCAACCTGTTTGCCGGCCATCACCATGGCGAACGCGCTTCTCAATGCCACTTCGGTTTTGCCGAACCCGACATCACCGCAGATCAACCGGTCCATCGGCCGTCCGGCCCCCAGATCGCTGACGACGGCATCAATCGCCGTCAATTGATCATCGGTTTCCTCGTAAGCAAACCGGGCACAGAACTCATCGAAAAGCCCTTCGGGCGCCGTCACCACCTCGGCACTGCGCAATTCGCGCGCCGCGGCCGTCTTGATCAGTTGATCGGCAATTTCGCGCACCCGCTCCTTTAGCCTGGCCTTGCGCGCTTGCCAGGCGGCACCACCGAGCCGATCGAGTTGTGCACCGGCACCGTCAGAGCCATAGCGTGACAGAAGCTCGATGTTTTCCACCGGCAGGAAGAGGCGGTCGCCGCCGTGGTAAGTTAAGAACAGGCAGTCATGCGGTGCGCCCTGCACGTCCAGCGTTTTCAAACCTTCAAACCGGCCAATGCCGTGGTCAACGTGCACCACCAGATCGCCCGGCGTCAGGCTCGACAGTTCGGCAATGAAATCGCTGGCCCGCTTGGTCTTGCGACTACGCCGAACTAACCTGTCGCCGAGAATATCCTGTTCGGCGATAACTGCCACATTGTCGGTCTCAAAGCCCGCCTCAAGCCCAAGCACCACCATCGCTACCTGCTGCTCATTCTGCGCCAAAACCTCAGGCCACGTATCGGCTTGCGATAGCGGTGAAATGTGATGATCGCCCAAAATGCCTTCAAGGCGCTCACGAGATCCCTCAGTCCAACTGGCGACAATGACGCGCTTGCCGCGCGATCGCAGGTCATCAGCATGAGCTCTTACAGCTTCATAGACATTGCGCCCTTCTTCGGCCCGTTCGGCAGCGAAGGTTCGCCCTGTACGTGCGGCCATAGACAAAACCGGTGTATCGGTGGTGGCCGGCACCTCGAAGGGTGTAATCGAAATGACCGGCAAACCGGCAAGACGTACCGTCCAACTGTCTTCGTCCACATAGAGCGCATCTGGTGGCAGCGGCTTATAGGGCGCGGCGCCGAATGTGTCCTGCTCGAGCGCCTGCTGGCGAGCGGTATAAAACTCGTTGATCTGTTCTCGTCGCGCCGCAATCGCATCCCCAGTCAGATTGTCGAGGCTAACCACACAGTCAGCGGTGAAATCAAAAAGTGTTGCGAGTTTTTCGTAGAAAAGCGGCAGCCAATGCTCCATGCCCTGATAGTAGCGGCCTGCGCTGACCGCTTCATAGAGCGGGTCGTTGCGCCCAACGCCGCCGAAGGTCGCCGTGTACCCGGTGCGAAACCGATCAATCGTATCACGACTGAGCAGAACCTCATTGGCCCGGTCGAGCACTAAAGAGCCTAGCTGGCCAACTGTACGCTGCGACTGCGGATCGAAATTACGCAGTGATTCCAGTGTATCACCGAAGAAATCGAGCCGCACCGGTCGTTCCGCACCGGGCGGAAAAATATCGATGATGCCGCCCCGCACCGCATAGTCACCAGGGTCCACCACGGTCCCGGTGCGCGAGAAACCGTTTTCGGTGAGGTAAGTTTGCAGATCGTCGGTCGAAACCGTGTTACCTGGCGCCAGCGACAGGCTTGCCGCCGACACCACTGATACCGGGGGCACACGCTGGATCACGGCGTTCACGGTTGTCAATAAGACAAGGGGCGCCCCTGGCTTGCGGCCCTCGCTGAGCCGGGCGAGCGTTGCCATGCGTCGGGCAACGATCTGTGCCACCGGAGAGACTCGGTCATAGGGCAGACAGTCCCAGGCCGGAAACCGCAGCAAAGCCACGTCAGGTGCAAAAAACGCCAGGCCGTCACTAAGCGCCCGCAAGCGTTGATCGTCTCTGGCAATATGCACCACCATGGCGGGTGCAGCAGCACGCGCAATATCGCCAATCACCAACGCATCGAGGCCTTCCGGCGTTCCGCTGAGCGTCGTGATGCCGGGGCTCGCCAAAGCTGTCTTGATTTTCATAACCTAGCCGTCGTGATGTTGCCGATCAAAACGGTGACTTTTGAGCCGATCAAACATCGACGTGCGGTATTCTTCAGGCGGTTCCACGCGGCCCAGCAGCCAGTTGTAAAGATCGGGGTCGGGGACCTCGATCAGCGCTTCGAATTCACACAGGCTCGATTCGTCCATGCCCGCTACGTGTTCGCGGGCAAACGTGCCCATCAACAGGTCCATTTCCCGTATGCCGCGATGCTCGGCGCGCCAAATGGCCTTCTTTTTGCGGGCGACTTGGGTATTGTCGTTTTCTGGCATAACTGAGTTCATGGATTGATCAGTCGGTTTTCTTAAATTGCTTTGCAGAGGAAGTCGATTGAAATGAGGGGATTATGAGGCTTTGGACATCGCAATTATTGGTTATGGATCACTAATCTGGGACCTCGACGATCTGGCGCCGAAAGTCGACGGTAAATGGCGTCGCGGTGCTGGACCGGCTATGCCGGTCGAATTCGCCCGAGTTTCGCAGAAACGTAAACACGGTCTCGTCCTGGTCATCCACGTCGAGTTGCCCGAACCGTCGCCGACGAGCTATCTGATGAGCGCGCGCAATAATCTGGAACAAGCCGTCAAAGATCTCGCCGAACGAGAGCGCACAGATATCGATCACATCGGTTACGCCGCGCGCTCCGGCGCAAGCTTCAGCCGCAATCCCGGAATCGCTGACTCCGTCGGCGAATGGCTCATGGCATCTCATCTCGATGCCGTCGTATGGACCGATCTTGATGGCAATTTCGACGAGCATACGGGGCAGGAATTCTCACACGAAGCCGGCCTAACTCATCTGCGCGAATTGACCGGTGTTTCGCTCTACGAGGCTTGGCGTTACATCACCTATGCGCCATCGGAAACCGACACGCCCTTCCGACGCTTCTTGGCGATCGACGACTGGTGGAGTGCCCTGACTCATGACGTCGTCAGGGTCGATACGTGACATATCAAACATGCGACCCGCCCTGCTAAATCCCCTTTTTGCCGACGCGGCCAAGCTGCCGGGTATTGGTCCCAAGCTGGAAAGGACTCTCGGCAAGCTGGTTGGCCGCGGAGATGTATTGAATCCGCACCCTGCCAAGATCATCGATCTCCTGTTTCATTTGCCAACCGGCCTGATCGACCGGCGCAACCGCCCACCCATCTCTCGGCTACCCGAATTTGGCATAGTCACCGTGCAGGTCGAGGTCGGTCGACACAAGCCACCGCCGCGGCACAATAAACGGGTGCCCTACCGTGTCGAATGTTTTGATGATACCGGCTCATTGAGCCTGGTTTTCTTTCATGCCCATGGCGAGTATCTGCAAAAGGCCCTGCCCCTGGGCGAAACTCGTTTTGTCTCCGGGCGGATCGAGTGGTATTCCGGCAGTCCGCAGATGGTTCATCCGGATCACATTATGGATGCAACCGAATTCGCCCGTATGCCGCCAATCGAGCCCGTCTATCCCTTGACCGCCGGCGTTTCGTCAAAGACCCTTGGCAAAGGCATCCGTGGTGCCCTGGGTGATCTGCCCGGGCTTCCCGAATGGAATGATCTGAGCTGGGTTGCAAAGCATGACTGGCCGACATTTGGCGGCGCCTTGCACCGGCTGCACATGCCGCAGGCCGCCACCGATTTGGCAACCGACAGTGCGGCTCGCAAGCGGTTGGCCTACGATGAATTGCTGGCCAACCAGCTTGCCCTCGCCTTAGTCCGCCGGCAGATGAAACGTGCCTCCGGACGCTGCCTGACCGCGGACGGCACGCTCATAGCAAAACTTGAGACGGCGTTGCCGTTCAGCCTGATGGCGTCGCAGCGCACGGCAGTTGGCGAGATCCTCGCCGACATGGCCTTGCCCGAACGCATGCTGCGTCTGTTGCAAGGCGATGTCGGCTCGGGCAAGACCGCCGTCGCACTGTTGGCCCTGGCACGCGCCGTCGAGGCCGGCACACAAGGCGCCCTTATGGTGCCAACCGACATTCTCGCACGCCAGCATGGAGAGACGATTGCGCGCTTTGCTGCGGACACGGGCATTGAGGTTGCATTGCTGACGAGCAGGGAAAAAGGCAAGGTCCGCGAGCAGATCCTCGAGGACCTGGCCAGCGGCAAAACCAACATTCTCGTCGGCACACATGCGCTGTTCCAGCATGGCGTCAAATTCCACGATCTTGGCCTCGTCATCATAGACGAGCAGCATCGCTTTGGCGTGCACCAGCGTCTCGCCTTACAGGCAAAGGCCGGCGGTGCGACTGATCTTCTGGTGATGACCGCGACCCCCATACCCCGTACGCTGTCCTTGACACTATACGGCGACATGGAGGTGTCGCGGTTGACTGAAAAGCCCGCCGGACGCCAATCGGTCGACACCAGGGTACTACCTACCGGCAAGCTCTCGCAGGTCATCGACGGTCTCGAACGGGCCATCTCGAGCGGAGCAAGAGTCTATTGGGTCTGCCCACTGGTCGAGGACAGTGACGTCATCAAAGTCACTGCCGCCGAGGACCGCTTTGCTGTTTTGAGCGCACGCTTTTCTGGCAAGGTTGGATTGATTCATGGTCGCCTAAAGGGTCCGGCAAAAGATACAATTCTGCAGCGCTTCAAGGACGGCGATATCTCGATCCTTGTTTCAACCACCGTAATCGAAGTCGGCATGGACGTGCCGGAAGCCAATATCATCGTCATTGAGAACGCAGAACGCTTCGGTCTGGCCCAGTTGCATCAGTTGCGTGGCCGGGTCGGTCGTGGCGCGGGAAAGTCGAGCTGTCTTCTAATCTACGAGGAGCCACTCGGTGAGACGGCGCGGGCGCGGCTTACAACCCTGCGCGATACCGAGGACGGTTTCAAGATCGCCGAAGAGGACCTCCGGCTGCGCGGTTCGGGAGAACTGCTCGGCACGCGGCAGTCGGGCGTGCCCACCTTCAAGTTGGCAGATCTGGTCGATGATGGTGACCTGCTGGCCGCAGCGCGCGATGATGTCGAACTGATCCTGCGTCGCGATCCCCACCTGACCGAGACACGCGGTGAAGCGCTTAAACTCCTTCTATACCTGTTTGAAAGGGATGAAGCGGTCAGGTTGCTTTCGGCGGGGTGACCTTGCGCTTGTCGGTGGCTTCCTTAGCCGGTTTTTCCGCCGCCTTTTTGGCCGATTTCTGGCGCGTAAGTTCGGCGACGGTTTCCTCGTCAATGACTGGAGGTTCGCCCGGAAGGACCTGACCCTTGGGCGTTACCAGACCGGCCGAGATCACCAGTTTGGCACCATCTTCCACCGACAGATCGAGAATGCGCACGTCTTCAAGATGGGCAAAGAACAGGAAACCCGACGTCGGATTTGGTGTCGTAGGCATAAAGCACGCCAGCATCCGTTCGCCCGGATCGAGTCCGATTTCCCCACTATCCAGTTCACGCGCGATAAAGACGACAACATGAACGCCCTTGCGCGGATACTCGATCAAGCCGACCGTTTCAAAGGTTGCGCTCTCCTGGGAAAACGCCGTGTGAAAGATCTGCTTTGTACCCTTGTAGATACTGCGCACCACCGGCATACGGCTGAGAAGCAGTTCCCAGTAGGACAGGATTGTACGCCCGACCAGGTTGGCCGCGAGTGCACCGATCATCGAGATGCCGACAATCGCCGCCAACAGTCCGACACCGGGAACGGTGAACGGCAAATAGGTATCAGGATTGTAGATAGCCGGAATCAAGGGCTTGACCCAGGCATCAAACAGGGAAACAAACCACCAGGTCATCCAAACGGTAATGCCGATCGGTGCACTGACCACCAGGCCAGTCAAAAAGTAGTTACGTAGGCGGCGTAAAAAGCCCATTCAGTTCTCTCTTAGATGGAATACTGCCATCGATTAGCGGTCCAACCGCCAACAGGCAAACAATTTCATCAACAATGGTTGCGTTTGCAATGACTTCCGGTCGATAAAATCAATCCTCTTAGCATTCCAACACGGTTGCAACTATTGTCGGAAGAAAACTTCAACAACAACGGCGGCGCTTGGAGTCGCCCGGTTTATCTAGCACTTGGCTGGACATTCGTCGGACTTGGCGTCGCCGGTGCTTTTCTGCCTTTGTTGCCGACGACGCCGTTTCTGCTCGTTGCCTTGTGGGCGTTTACCAAATCATCACCGGTAGCTGCCGAATGGCTCCGGTCTCACCCGCGCCTTGGAAACTACATACGTGACTGGCAGGATCACCGCAGGATCCCGTTCAGGGCAAAAATTCTTGCCCTTTTGTTGATGGGCGCAAGTTTAGCATGGCTCAGCTACGCGACGTCGGTTCCGAGCGCAGCAAAAATCATCGTTGCAGCAATCCTGCTGACAGCGGCCGTCTTTATCATTACACGGCCAAGTCGCTAGAGCGTGTCTTTCTGTTCAGATTGAAACAGCACGCTCCAGTATTGGCCAACACCGCAACCGTGAGTGTCGATTGAGCCTAGGAGCTGGTACGTGCCACAAAGCAAGATGTGCCGCGTTTCTTAAGACGAGAGCACAGTCTCTTGGCCTGCCGCTTGTCGTCCAATCCAGTAACCCTTAGGCGATAAAAAATCCCTCGGTTGCCCAGATCTGCGCGCACCACGTCGGCACCGTGTCGGCGCAGCAATGATTTGTGTTTAGCCTGTATTTTCTTCCAAATCGACCAGGCCGCATCTTCATGCTTTTGCGAAGACAACTGAACGGCCCAACCTGCCAGCGCCGGCCGCCGCGTTTTGGCAGCCATCCCTTTGCCGCTTCCCTTACCGGCATTGGGCAGTTCTTGCGCTGCAGGGGCATTCAGGGCAGCGGTCCGGCTATCGGAAACCCCATTGAGGTTCACGCTGGCCGGTAAAACGTTGGCCGCCTGCTGCACTCTGGCGGGCGGACTGACGGCCTTGGGCAATCCATCTTTGCGCATGACCAGGTCCGGACTCCTGTTCAACACCGAACCGGTGACAATCGCCCCGTTGTCGGCAGCCGCAAGTCTTGCCGCACTCTTGGCGGTGGACTTACCAGTCGGTTTCGCTGAGCCCCCGGCTCGCCGTGACGCCGGTTTGATCAGTCTCGACAGTTTTTGACGCGCTGCCTGAAAATCCGGCTTCAACGTCAGTGCACGAACAAGGGCCTTTTTGGCCTCACGCGGCCGGCGCAGGGCCTCATATGTCAGCGCTGTACCGTACAGCGGCAGATGCGGCTCGGGATGAGAATACTTGAGTGATTTTTCGTAGTCGCTCAGCGCAAACAGATACTGTCCGCTGCGCCTGAGAACATTGCCCCGGCTGTAATAGGCCTGGGAGAACTCAACTTTGAGAAACAGCGCATTGGTGAAATCCTCAATCGCCATCGCCGGCCGTTTGATCTTTTGATAAGAGAGTCCGCGGTTGTAGAGCGCGATGGCACGCAATTTCGGGCCGAGCGCATCTATTCTGAGCGCTGCCGAGTAGTCATCGATCGCATCCTGGTCCTGGTCAACGGTCTGAAAAGCCAATGCACGATTAAGCAGGGAGTTCGCCAATAGCTCCGGCTTTAACCGGCGCGATTCAATGGCTTCGCCATAAAGTCTGATTGCAGTCTTTGTCTGCCCGGAAACAAGCGCTTTATAAGCCTTTTCGGACGCTATCGCGGCAGATGACTTTTCGGCGGCTACAACCGGCACAGCCGCACTTGCGGCAAGTAACGCGGCACACACTGACGCATACAGTACTGAACGAACACTCATGCACGTCAGTTTGCCAGCCTATGGTTAAGGCTTAGCTAAGAGCTCGCCGCGGCTATTCGACGGTGACGGATTTCGCCAAATTACGCGGTTGATCGACGTCAGTCCCCATGAAAACGGCCGCATGATAGGCCAGCAATTGCACCGGCACGGAATACAGCACGGGTGCAACAAACGGATCGGCCTGCGGCACTGTGATCGTCTCGAAAGCATCAGCTCCACTGGCCGCTGCTCCGGCACGATCGGTAATCAGGACAATCCTTGCCCCACGTGCTGCTACCTCTTCCATGTTTGACACGGTCTTTTCGAACAGCTCATCGCGCGGCGCAATTACAACGACCGGTACACCTTCTTCAATCAACGCAATCGGGCCATGCTTGAGTTCGCCAGCCGCATATCCTTCCGCATGAATGTATGACAGCTCCTTCAGCTTCAGAGCCCCTTCCATGGCGATCGGAAAGTTGATACCGCGGCCCAGGTAAAGCACATCCCGCTTTCCGGCGATGTGCCTGGCGATCCTGTCGATATGATCTTCCTGCTCCAGCGTCTTAACGAGATTGCGCGGCAGTTTGACAAGTTGTCCGACCAGTTCGTGCTCCTGTTCCAGACTCATCACGCCGCGGGCGCGCGCTGCGGCAATCGCCAGGCACGCCAGCACGGTCAGTTGACACGTAAAGGCCTTCGTGGATGCAACGCCGATTTCAGGTCCTGCATAGGTGCGCACAACCACATCGCTCTCTCGGGAAATGGTCGATTCCGGCACGTTCACGACGGCAGCGACCCTCTGACCCTCGCTCTTGCAGTATCTTAGCGCTGCCAGCGTGTCCGCGGTCTCGCCCGACTGCGAAATGACCATCGACAATCCGCCCTTTGTCAGCGGCGCCTCGCGGTACCGAAACTCCGAGGCAATGTCGACTTCAACCGGCAGGCGCGCATAGCGCTCAAACCAGTATTTCCCGACAAGACCGGCATAGGAGGCGGTGCCGCAAGCGGTTATCGTCAGCCGGTCAAGATCTGTAAAGTCCAATTCGACCTCGCTCGGCAGGCGGACCGTGCGTTCGTCGAAATCGACATACTCGGCCAACGTATGACCGACAACATCGGGCTGTTCGGCGATCTCCTTGGCCATGAAATGCCGGTGATTGCCCTTGTCCACCAATAGCGCCGAAGCCTGTGTGAAGTTCAGCGGCCTTGTGATCTTTTCACCCTTGTCATTGTGGAGTTCAAAGGAATTGCGGGTGATCACCACATAATCACCGTCTTCCAGATACGTCACCTGGTTTGTAAACGGCGCGAGCGCGATGGCATCCGAGCCTAAATACATCTCGTGCGAACCATGTCCGATCGCTAGTGGGCTGCCGCGCCGTGCGCCGATCATCAGATCGTCTTCACCTTCAAACATGATGGCAAAGGCAAAGGCACCTTCCAGGCGCTGCAGCGTCACCTGTGTCGCCTCACGCGGCGACTTTCCCTGCTTCATCTCATAGTCGATCATATGGGCGACGACTTCGGTGTCGGTTTCGGTGGTGAAAGTTGTGCCTTTGCCGGCGAGTTCTTCCTTCAGCTCCTTAAAGTTCTCAATGATACCGTTGTGGACAATCGCCACGGTACCTCCCAGGTGCGGGTGAGCGTTCGTTTCCGTCGGCGCCCCATGCGTTGCCCAACGCGTATGGCCGATACCTGATGTAGCGATCGGTTCGGACGACCGCAGCTTTTCCGACAGTGCCTGCAACTTGCCGGAGGCGCGTATCCGCTCGATATGGCCGTCTGCCAGCACGGCAATACCAGCTGAATCATAGCCACGATACTCCAGCCGCTTGAGCGCATCGACAAGCTTCCAGGCGACCGGTTCCTGACCAAGTATACCAACAATTCCGCACATGAATGAGTATCTACCTTACAATTTGGAGTTTCTGTTCTTGCGTGATTTGAATTTGCTCGCCCAACCGGGTCGCTCTTCCTG
>JAEKFU010000258.1 GCA_016522385.1 Pseudomonadota bacterium | reverse complement strand
CGGCTCGAGGTCGGCTACTTCGCCCAACACCAGCTGGATGAATTGCAGGACACGCTGACGCCCTATGACTATTTCCGCAAGCTTTTGCCCGATGCCACGGAGGCCCACCGTCGCACCCGGCTAGGCGCCTACGGTTTCGGCGCCGGGCTTGCCGACACCAATGTGATGAATTTGTCAGGTGGCGAAAAGGCACGCCTGCTGTTTGCCCTGGCGGCATTTGCCGGACCGCACATTCTGGTGCTAGACGAACCGACCAACCACCTGGACGTTGATGCCCGCGAAGCCCTGGTGTTGGCGCTGAATGATTTTGAAGGCGCGGTCATCCTGATCAGCCATGACCGGCACCTGATTGAAGCCTCGGCGGACCGGTTATGGCTGGTCAGCGACGGCACCGTCGCAGCCTATGACGGTGACCTGAACAGCTATACCGATCTGGTTCTTGCCCAGGGCCGTCAGGAGCGCCGCAAGAGTAATGGCAAAACAGCGCGAAGGTCCTCCGTTCCAGCGACTGGCAAACCTGCGAAACGCGGTTTTGATGCAAAGGAACTCCGCAAGAAAGTTCAGGAGATTGAAGCTGACATACACAAGCTTGAGGAAAAGATTGGCATCCTGGACGCCGCGCTGGCAGATATGTCGCTTTACAAGGAAGAGCCCAAAAAAGCACAGGATTTCGCCCGTCTGCGCTCCAAATTGGCTGAACAGCTGGAAACTGCCGAAGCCAGCTGGTTGAAAACGCAAGACGAGCTCGAGGCACAGCGGAGTGCCGTATAGAGCGTTTCACGATGCTTCAATACCATTCTGACACAGCGAATTTCCGGAAAGGTCACGTGTTGGTCTGCGGGTCGGACCTGCATACGCCCAGGGAACAATGCGCCCTACTTGCCGGAAATCCGCCTGCCGCGGTGTGAGCAGAAATGATTCTAAATCAACGTGAAACGCACTAACTCGCCTGCTACCAGCTCAGACCGGCAAACCACAGGTGACACTGAACGCTTGCCAGGTAGCCAACCGCGATCGCCCAGCTCCATTTCAAATGTGAAAAGAAGGTGTAAATGCCACGCGCCGTTCCCATCAGCGCAACACCGGCGGCCGACCCTATCGACAGCATGCTGCCGCCGACGCCGCAAGTGAGGGTGATGAGGAGCCACTGATCAAGCGACATTTCTGGTTCCATGGTCAGCACGGCAAACATCAGTGGAATATTGTCGACAATCGCCGACAATGCACCGATGATGACGTTGGCGACGGTTGGCCCCATGTCAACGTAGAGCGTCTGCGAAAGCAGCTCGAGATACCCGATCACCCCGAGACCGCCAACGGCAAAGATGATGCCGAAGAAGAACAACAGGGTGTCCCATTCAACCCCGGCAATCTGTGAGAACGCGTCAAGCAGGATGTCTTCGTCTTTTCGTCGATTGCTGATTTGCTTCGTGAAATAACTGAACATGGCGAGGTAACCGAGGCCGAGCATCATGCCCAGCGCCGGCGGCAGGTGCAGGAAGTTCTTGAATGAGACCGCGGTGATGATGGTCGAAGCAAACAGGACAATGTCTCCCTTGGCGCCTGGCTTCATGCGCACCTTTTCCTCAACTGGTTCAGGCGTAATCTTGGGCACGGCGAAATGCATGATGCCGGCCGGAATGATATAGTTAATGACCGATGGGACGAAGATGGCGAAAAACTCGACAAACTCGACTTTACCCTTCTGCCAAACCATGAGTGTGGTGATGTCGCCAAACGGCGAATAGGCGCCACTGGCGTTGGCAGCCACGACGACGTTGACGCAGGCGAGCGAAACGAATGCCGGTGAGCCAGCTCCGACCGCCATGACGACCGCGCCCATGATCAGCGACGTCGTGAGGTTGTCGAGAAGCGGTGAGAGAAAAAAACGACAGCACGCCGGTGATCCAGAACAGCTTGTGATAGCTCAAGCCCATGCCGACGAGTTTACCTCTGAGCACATCGAAAACGCGGCGTTCTTCAAGCGTGTTGACGTAGGTGATGGCAACCATGAGGAACAGAAAGAGTTCGCCATATTCCAGTATCGTGTGCTTTGCCGCGGCATTGAGCGCATCGTCATGCCCCGTACCGGAGTAGGCGATACCGATGAGCATCCAGATGACCCCGCCGGCCAACAGCACCGGCTTGGATTTGCGCATGTGGATGACTTCTTCGAAGATCACCAGCATGTAGGCGAGAATGAAAATGATGAGTGCAATGAAGCCGAGCGGATGATTGGTGAGCTTTAAAAGTCGGTCGAACCACCCTTGCCAGTCGCCGCGAGCGCCGGCACCACGCTTACCAAGAACACCATGCCGATCGCCAAGGCGGCAAACCTTAATGACCTCATCCCCAAAACCTCCCTCAGGCCGATCATCATTTTCTCCTTAATGGCAGCATCTGCGCGCAATTGGAAGACAGGCTGAACAATTTCCCGATACGACGAATTGTGCCGGATCTGTTAACGTTAGGTTTGGTATGCCGGACTATCATGAAGCGGCTTCACGCGATTTTCCGTCGTGTATACGGCAATCAGCTGTTTCCAGCGCCTTGGGGGTTAAACCGTGTTCAGTTCGCAACAAGATAACCAGAACGCCATAGCCATCGCCCTGAAACTGACTTCAGGCGAGACGCT
>JAEKFU010000124.1 GCA_016522385.1 Pseudomonadota bacterium | reverse complement strand
CCATGTCTTTGATCTCCCTACCAGCGCTTCGTTTTCAGATTGTGGACGTGCACATGGCCGCCCCTCTCAACGCCGACCACCATGCGGCCGATGTCCTCACCATATTTGATGATCGTGTCACCTTCATCGAGGTCACTGAGCGCCACCTTATGACCGATCGGCACATCGGCTTTTGCCGTCATTTTAAAGTCCGAATTATCTTCGGTCACAACGCATAGCATTTCAGTGCCCGCCGTCAGTCCTTCGACGACGACGACACCAACATTGTCCTTTCGGTCATGGACAAGCAGTTGCGGAATACTCACTTCAGGTGCTCCTTGGGTTAAGGTTTGAGAATGATCTTGGGAATGGCCGCACGTCCGGCATGGATATCATCGAAAGCCCTGGCACCATCCTGCAAGGGGCGTTCTTCATACCAGTCCAGCTTACCCAGACGGCCGTCGAATATTGCTGTTGTGGTCTCGCAGAAATCATCCATTGTGTAGGTGTAGGTGCCGACAAACGTGATTTCCTGAAGTGTCATCCGGCGCACATCAAGACCGGGTTCGCCGCCTGCCAGACCAACATGCACGATGACACCGCCCGGTCGCACCAGTGTTGCAGCAGCAGCACGCGTTTGCATTCCGCCAAATGCATCAATGACGATGTGCGCAGATCCTCCTTGCGGCCCCGTACCATCGACCGGATCATAGATTTTGAACGGGCCAGCACCTTCAAGAACCCTGTGGCGCAGCCGGTTGGTCTCGGCGATCCAGATGTCTTCGCAGTCGAATGCGCTCAGCACCAGGGCGGCGGCAACGCCGATCGCGCCACCCCCGAGTACGACGCCCCGCGACTGTTCGAGAGGTTCAAAGAGTGCCTGGTCCGCAATGCGCACGGCGTGCCACGAACAGGCTATCGGTTCTGCCAGAGCGGCCTTTTGCAGATCGACCCCGTCCGCAACCTTCACGAGATTGCGGGTCGGCATCGTGATGAACTCTGCAAAGGCGCCTTGGCGCGGCGGCATTGAAATGATCTGCCGTAAGGGACAAAGATTGGTCCGCCCGCTTCGGCAATAGTTGCAATCCATGCAGGTCACCAGCGGGTTGACGGTTACCCGGTTTCCGGCCATGGCCCCGGTCTGGACGACGCCGGCCGCCTCATGTCCTAGGATCAGCGGCGCTGGCCGGCGTTCATCGTGGCCATGCCAGGCATGCATGTCCGAGCCGCAGATGCCGACGGAATCGACTTTGATCTGCACTTCGCTCTCGCCTGGCTGCGGATCTTCGGCGTCCTGGAATGCCAACGACTGGGGACCGGTGTAAACGAGTGCCTTCATTTGGCCAGGTAGCCTCCTTCAACGCCGATCACCTGGCCGGTAATGTAGCTGGAACCGCGTGAAGCGAGAAACACCGTAACACCTTCAAGATCGGTCATTTCGCCATTGCGACCAATCGCCGTAGCTGCGGCATGTCGGGCGGCAAGGTCATCATCGCCAAAGACCGGCGCCGTCAGTTCGGTTGGAAAAAACCCCGGCACAATGGCATTGGCAGTGATCCCGTCCGCCGACCAGCTTTCCGCCATTGCCCGGGTCAGCTGGGTGATGCCGCCTTTTGATGCGCCATAGGCTATGCCGTTTGCAAACGCACGGAACGACTGCAGCGACGCGATGTTGATGATGTTGCCCGCACCTCTTTCCCGCATCCCGGGCACCAGCGCTTGCGCCAGAAAGAACGGCACTGTCAGATTGAGATGCAGGGTCTTGTTCCAGCCGTCTGGAGTAACCTTGTCGGTCGGTTGCCGCAGATTGATCCCGGCAGCATTGATCAGGATATCAGGTTCCCCGAAAATCTCGGTTGCTGCTTCCGCCAGCCGCGGCCAGTTGTCCTCGCCAGACAGGTCGACCACGATCGCTTCCGCGCTGCCACCGGCCTTAACTATCTCATCGACGAGCGACTGCAACCCTTGCGCTCGACGTGCGATGCCGATCACCCGCGCACCGGCTCGTGCCAGCGTCTTGGTCATATGCCGGCCAATGCCTGCCGACGCACCAGTGACAACTGCTACCCGGCCGTCCAGCGAAAACAGCGACTGAAGATAGTCCTTCGGCATGGGATGTCGGCCTTACTCCGTGGCGGCCAGATCGAAACTGATCCCGGGAAAATATTTTTCCAGCCGCACATCGGCGCTCCGGGCATGTCCTTCCATGCCTTCCAAGCGCGAAATCCTTGCGCAAGATTGAGCAATATCGCGATTGGCCTCGCGGGTCATGCGCTGCCAGGTGACGGTCTTCATGTACTTACCGACCGACAGCCCACCGGAATATTTGGCCGCACCCTTGGTCGGCAAAACATGATTTGGGCCAGAGACCTTGTCGCCGAAGGCGACAGTTGTCTCTTCTCCAAGGAAAAGTGACCCATAGTTGCGCAGACTGGCCAGCCACCAATCGAGATCGTCGCACTGGATCTGCAGATGCTCTGAAGCATATTCGTCCGACAGGCGCACAGCCTCCTCCCGGCTATCGACAACCATGATCTCGCCGTAATCGCGCCACGCTGCAACGGCGTTGTCACGATTGGTTGGTGGCAGGGTCTCAATGAGCTCAGGGATGATTTTGGCGACTTTCTCAGCCAGCGCACGGTCTATCGAAATCAGCCAGACCGGCGAGTTGTAGCCATGTTCGGCCTGCCCTACCAGATCCCACGCAACTATATGCGGGTCAGCTGTCGCGTCGGCGATCACCATCGATTCAGTCGGACCGGCGAACATGTCAATGCCGACGCGGCCGTAGAGGAGACGCTTCGCTTCGGCAACAAACTGATTTCCCGGACCCACAAGTATGTCCGCCTTGGGCAGTCCGAACAGGCCGAATGCCATCGCCGCGATGCCCTGAACACCGCCTAGATTGAGCACCGCATCGGCGCCACAAAGATCAAGTGTGTAAAGAATCGCCGGATTGATTCCGACACCGGGTCGCGGCGGCGAGCAGGCCGTAATGTGATCGACGCCGGCGACCTTGGCTGTCGTGACCGTCATGATTGCCGATGCGATGTGACTGTACCGGCCGCCCGGCACGTAACAACCGGCGGCCGACACCGGGATCTGTTTCTGACCCGCCAAGAGGCCCGGAATAACCTCGAAGTCACAATCCTGGATAGTTGCCTTTTGTGCTTCGGCAAACTTGCGCACATTGTCATGTGCGAAGCGGATGTCGTCTTTCAGGGTTTGTGAGACCTCTTCGGACCCAGCTTTAACTGTATCCGGGTCGACTATGATGTCGCCATCCCACTTGTCAAATTTCAGGGCAAATTCACGCGCCTTGTCGTCGCCGCCGGCTTCAATCTCGGCCAAGACCGATTCCACTGTAGCGCGCACATCTTGCTCGCCACTGGCCGCCGTCTTTGCGGCCTTCTTCAGATATTCCACAGCCATTCGTTTTCTCCACGGCGATCAGCTCGCAAGCAATGTCACCTTCAAAATCGGTTCAATGCCGGCATTCAGCGGCGGTTGTCGCAGACTTTAGGTCACCTGCCGTACATGTAGGCAGGTAGCCAAAGGGCAATCTGCGGGAAGGCGAAGATCAGGATCAGGCCAATCATCTGGATGACCATGAACTGCATCATGCCGAGGTAAATGTCCTTCAGGTCCCACTCCGGCACGACGCCTTTGAGGAAGTACGCCGATAGCGCTACCGGCGGACTGAGCCAGGCTGTCTGCAGGTTGACTGCCACAAGGATGCCGAACCACAACAGGTTGACGTCCAGCTTGGTCAAAAGCGGAATCAGGATCGGGACGATGATCAGCACGATCGGGACCCATTCGAGCGGCCAGCCCAGCAGGAACACGAGCGCCATTACGATGATCAGCACCATCGTCGTCGACATCTCCCAGGACAACAGTAGTTCGGTCAGCATGAACGGAGTGCCGAGTCGCGAGAACACAGCACCGAAGAAGTTCGAGGCCGCCACCAGGAACATGATCAGCACGCTGATTTCCAGGGTCTTGACCAGCGCGTCATAGAACCGCCCGGTGCTGAACTTGCCATAGGCCGCAGTGAGCAGCATGGCACCGAATGCGCCACAACCGGCCGCTTCGGAAGGCGTCGCCCAGCCGAGCAGAATGGACCCTAGCGCGAAGGCAACCAGCGTCGCCGGTGGCACCAGCCCCATGAAGAACTCGTACCAAAGATCTGAGAAGTAGAACCCGCCAGGCTTGCTGTTGTGGACCCAGGTGAAAGCGCCATACATGACACCGACCCAACCGACCGGAATGAGAAGCGCGGCAAACGGGAACAGCCCGTCAAATGTTCCTTTGATGCCCTGGGCTGCGAGATACACCAGGAATACCATTGAAGCCATCACCATTACCACTTCGAGAAAGTAGTAGGGCGAAGTTTCTGGTTGTTCATCCGGGGGGAGGATCGGTCCCAGGTTTGGATTGATCAGGCACCGTCCGAGCGCATAGAGCATATAGAGGAACGCCAGCAGAACACCAGGAACTATGGCAGCAGCAAACAGGTCGGTCACCGGTACTTCAAGCACTGGCCCCATGACCACCAGCATGATCGATGGTGGGATCAGGATACCCAGCGTACCACCCGCAGTGATGGTGCCGGCAGCGACCTTTACATCATACCCGGACCGATTCATCGTCTTGGCGGCCATAATGCCTAGGATTGTCACGGAAGCACCAACGATGCCGGTTGCCGCGGCAAAGATTGTCGAAACGAAAAGCACCGCAATATAGAGAGCGCCGCGCGTGCGCGACAGCATCAGCTGCACCGAATTGAAGAGCCGTTCCATCAAACCGGCTTGCTCCATCATGATGCCCATGAAGACGAACAGCGGCACGGCGACGAGCTGATCATCCAGCATAACCGAGTTGAATTGCAGCGTTTGCAGATAGAAAACCAGGTTGCTGCCGAAGCCCCAGGCGCCGAAAACGAATCCGAGAAATATCAATGTGAAGGAGATCGGGAAGCCGACGAAAATCGCAAATAGCATTACGCCGATCATCAGCACGCCGATATACTCAGGAGATATATCACCAAGTCCGGTCAAGCCGACGAGGTTTGACCACCAGTCACCCAGCGGCAGTACGCCTGGAAAAAAGGTGCCGACAAACACCGCCAACAGCCCAACAACATAGATTGGCAGGAACTTGACGAACTTCGCTTCGCGCTCCTTGCCCATGTCATAAAAACAGCGGAAAAGCTCGGCCACACCCTGTAAGAGCAACAATAGTGCACCGACGGGCATCGCCGTGCGGGCCGGCGCCAGCGGGGCCATCATGGTTGAATCGCTGGCGCGCTCCCATCGCCACCAGGCATCATAGGTGTAATCCAGCGAGACCCAGAAAAAGAACAGTAGCGCCGGGAAGTAGAACGCAAGATAAAGCAGCGCATCCACCGTCGCCTGGCGCTCTTTCGGCCAGTTTCGATAGAGAAAATCGGCGCGGATATGAACGCCACGCATCAATGCGTAGCCGGCACCAAGCATGAATGTTGCGCCAGCCAGCATGCGGGTGGTGTCATAGGCCCACAGCGTCGGGGCGAGAAACAGCTTGCGGGCGACGACTTCGTAGACAATTGCCGCAATGATCGGAACGAAAAGCAGGCACGTAATCCGCCCTGCCCATAGGTTCAAAACATCGATGAATGCGGTGATTGGCCGCTGCCAGGACGTCATATCCTCAGGCGTCTGGCCCGGCTCTTCCGCGCGGCGCTCGGCGATCAGTTCATCGGTAATGTCGAGTTCTTCGGCTTTGACATCATCTGCCATGGGACTTGCCTCCCCTACATCGGCATCACCGCGTACGCGGCAAGGGCCGATTTGCCCCCCTGCAAATAACCGGAAACCGTCCTAAAACGGCTTCCGGTCTGATATCGTTACTTTTTCAAGCTGTCGGCGAAAGCCTTGCCGAGCTGGGCGTTCGACGTCTGTGCGCCCGCCCAAAACGGTACCGCGATTTCAGCAAACGCCTTCTGTGATTCCCACACTTTCTTGAAGAACGGGTTCGCTTCAGCATTCTTTTCAAGCGAGGCCTTGGCGGCGTTCATGTAGGCTGGGAAATAGTCGGCCGGCGTGTCGTGCAGCTGCACACCATGGTTCTCGGTCAGGTCTTTAAGGGCCTTGCCGTTTTCATAGATGCGGTAGCCTAGCGCCTTGATCAAAGAAGCATTGGCCGCCACTTCGATTGCCTTTTTCTCATGATCGCTCAGCTTGTTGTAGACGTCGCCATTGATGTAGACATCAGCATTCACGACCACCTGGTGCAGGCCCTGCAGATAATAATGCTTGAGCACCTTCTGGAAACCAAACACGCTGTCTGGTTTCGGGCAGCACCACTCAGCCGCATCGATAGTGCCTTTTTCCAACGCCGGCAGAATGTCACCGCCGCCCATAGCCACAGAGGCTACGCCGATGTCCTTGTAGGTTTGCCCCGGGATACCCGGAGGGGTGCGGAAGCGGTATTTCCGGAAATCATCCATTGAGGCAATTGGCTCTTTGAACCAACCAAGAGCCTCCGGCCCGACCGGCTGCAACATGAAACCCTTCACGTTGACGCCCATTTCTTTCCACAACTCTTCATAGAGTTCTTTGCCGCCGCCATAAAGGAACCAGGAGACGAAGGCTATGTTGTCGATGCCGACGCCGGCGCCAGCCACGGGAGAACCGAACAGCATGGCAGCAGGATGCTTACCGGACCAGTAGTGCGTCCAGGCAAAGCCGCCTTCGATCAGGCCCTTGTCGACGGCATCCAGAGTTTCCTTCACGCCAACGACAGAGCCGGC
>JAEKFU010000104.1 GCA_016522385.1 Pseudomonadota bacterium | reverse complement strand
ACCGCTGACATGAGCACGTGATGTCCGCTTCGGGAGATCGCTGCCGTTCCGAGCACCGTTGCGCCATGTCAGTCGAAGGTCGCTATTGGCCAGGTTTCTGGGACGCGCCGATGACGGTGCGATGATGAACTGCGCTGGCTCGCGTCCGAGAAGCGCCAAGGCACGAAATCGCGGGGTTAGGAGTTCAGGTACTGCCGCGAACGCTATGGGTATTTGGGCTGAGCGCGGGCGGGGTTGCGACAAGCTCTGACCATGTTGACGTTGCTGCAGTACGGGTTCGGTGACGGGAATTGGCCTCTGCCACGGGTTTTTTCAGCCTGTTGGACAGGATCGTCGCTTGTGAGAGGCATAATATTCCAGCCGTCGCACGAGCGCCCTTTGTGCCGGACGATGTCCAGCGCTCTATCGTTTCGGTACTGAGGTTGGTGGAGACGTGTCATGAGCTGTCGATGCCTTCGATGGTTGGCACGGTCTTTGGTTTTGATCCTGCCACGAACGTCTCGATGATGATCATGCGACTGCCGCAACAGGGGCAGGGTTGAGGGAGGGCCTTGGCCTCGTCAGAAGATGCCGGCTCCGGTTGATCTTGCCGAGCCGGTACGTCCAGCAGTTGTTTTGCTCTTGCGATATTGGCAGCGCGGTTGCCGTTGGCGAAGAGGCCGTAGTGCCGGATGCGGTGAAAGCCCTTCGGCAGGACGTGGGACAGAAAACGCCGGATGAATTCATCGGTGCTGAGCTTCATGGTCTTGCAGCGCTCGGCATGGTCAGCGCGGTCGTCCTTGTAACGGAACGCCACGTGATGCCGGTCTGCCGAGACCAGTCGCCGGTTCAAGATCGCGATGCGGTGGGTGTAACGCGAGAGATAGCTGAGGACCGCGTCGGGTCCGCCGAACGGACGCTTGGCAAAGACCACCCATTCTGCTTTGCGTAGTGGCCGGAGGAAGCGTGCGAACTTATCTGGCTCCGCCAGTTCGGCATTGGCGCCGTAAAAGTTCAACTGCCCTGCCTCATATGCCTTGGTCAGCATCTCGATGAACAAGCGTCGGAACAGCCGTGAGAGCACCCTTACGGAGAGCAGGAAGTTCGCCCGGCATGAGATCCACCGTGTGCCATCGAATGATATGCCACCGCCGGGCACGATCATGTGGACGTGGGGATGATGCGTCATCGCCGAGCCCCAGGTATGCAGCACCGAGGTGATGGCGATCTTTGCACCGAGGTGTTTGGGATCGGCGGCAATGGTCAGCATAGTCTTGGCACTGGCCTTGAACAGCAGGCCATAGATAACGCGCTTATTGTAGAACGCAATGTCGGCAATCTCGGCCGGCAGCGTGAAGATCACATGAAAGTACGGTGCCGGCAGAAGTTCCGCGCGACGATCCTCCAGCCAGTCCCCCGACGCCGCTGCCTGGCACTTCGGACAGTGGCGATTGCGACAACTGTTGTAAGCAATCACGGTGTGAGCGCAGGTCTCGTTCTCGCAACGCGCAACATGCCCGCCAAGCGCCGACAAATCGGATGTTTCCGACTTGTCCATCTTAGGTGCTGAACTCGGGAACACCCGAGTTCAGATGCGGCAACGCCCGATGGCACTCATCACCTTCAGCTGATCCAGGCTGACGTGACCGCGATTGGCCTCACGCCAGACGGAGCCGTGGTCACGGAAAATATCCGCGACCTCTAACGATGGACGAGACATGGCGCAATCGCGCTACGGCGATCGCTTCTTGCTCTTTCGTTTGCGATGATTGTCGCCCAAGCTATCGAGCGGGCTCTCGATCTCGGCAATCATGCCGGTCGCGACGTAGGCATAGCGTGCCGTTGTCTCCAACTTGTCGTGTCCCAACAACGCCTGGATCTTGCGGATATCGACGCTGGCTTCCAACAGATGCGTCGCAAACGAATGGCGCAGCGAGTGCAGCGTCACCGGCTTCTTGATCCCGGCAGCGGCGATCGTCTCCTGGAACAGGCGCGCATACTGCCGTGTTGTCAGATGTTGCCGACCGCCTCGCCCTGGGAAGAGACAACGTTCAGGCAGTGGTGTATCAGTGTCGTGGCGGCATCGACGTTCCTGCCACCACTGCCTGAGCAGGCCGAGCACGTCTTCCGGCAGCATGACGTGACGATCCTTGCGCCCCTTGCTCTGGACGATGCCGATGATCTCCTGATCGCTGTCGATATCTCCGACCTTGAGACGCACCACTTCACCAGCTCTGAGACCGCAGCCGTAACTAAGTGACAGCATCGTGCGCACCTTCACGGACGTGGCCATCGCCAAAAGTCGCTTGATCTCGTCGGTGCTCATGACGATCGGGATCTTCTGAGGCTCTCTCAGATGATAGATCTCGGCTGCAAGATCATGCCGCCTGAGCGTGACACGGAACAGAAACTTGACGCCGGTCATAATCCGGTTGCGATTGCAGATGCTTGCACCGCTTTCGATCAGGTGCAATTGAAATGCCTTCACTTCATCGGCGGTGGCGGAACTTGGCCATCGCCCAAGCCACGCTGCAAACCGCTTGCAGCTGCCGATATGATTGCGCTGGCTGTCGCGTCCGAGGTTGCGTGCCTGCATATCCTCGATCATGCGTTGGCGCAGAGGCGTGATGGCGGACTTTGAAGAGATCATCACAGGTTCCTTCCTGAACGGGTTGTCGAACCCCCAATGTTCAGGTTGGAACGCCTACTGAGACTTGCAGCGGGCTCTGTCGGTAAACGCGTGGCACCGAGCCCGCGCCCCGCAACAACTATCGCGCCAGCGATTTAGTGCTGTGGCCCTTTTCGCCATTGACCGACCGCTAACCATTGAGTCCGCTCCTGAGGGTATCGCTGCCGTGATCTACTTGAGGCGCGCATTTCTCAAGTTGACCCGGAGCGGCTGTCGCCGAAATTTTCGTTTCGCATCGCAGCAACAACGTGGTCCGCACAAAGCGGACCTGAGCGAGTGCAACATTGCTGGTCTTGCCAATCGTCGCTTTGATCAAATGGCTGCCGTGAGACAGCAATTCGCGGGGATACAAAC
>JAEKFU010000036.1 GCA_016522385.1 Pseudomonadota bacterium | reverse complement strand
GCAGATGCAATCTTCGTCTTTGTCAACAACCGGTTGGTGCTCCACATCTGCATCCAGATCAGCGACATCGCCGCGAGCAAACCGCCCGCACTGATCAGTATAGGCACCGGACAGCACGAGTGTGACTTCACTGGCGCCATGGCCATGTTCCGGCACCGCCCGTCCAGCCTGGATCTTCATAAGAAATAGCTTGCTCTCGGAATCGTCGCCGAGATCGATTCGGTGCGTGGCAATTCCGCGTCCGGCACGTTTCCAACTGACATTCGATAACGGCGTGTCCATCAGCCTTGCGACCGGCGTTGGCAGCACATCGTCTGTCACCTTGCTCCGATCTTTGGGCTTCTCCCGCGCCGGTCCGTCAAGCCCGGCCCGCCGTTGTACCTCAATCTGCTCAAGCACGTTGTTGACCGAACCTTGCGATAAGGGGACTTTGAGCTCTGCTTCAAACAAAGCCCCACCTACGGCTTCGGCGTACTGCAGTTTATTGCGACACGCCGGGCACATGCTGATGTGCGATGATACAACCACAGCAATGGCGGGCGACAGCGCGCCGGCTGCAAAGCTCATCACCGTGGCATCGTCCAAGTGGTGCGCAATCTTCATCTCAAGTCCTCCAACGTCCGGCTCAATTTCTGATAGGCCAAACGCATGCGTGATTTGACCGTGCCCAGCGGCTGTTGCAGCTTGTCGGCGATCTCCATCTGTGTGAGATCATCCATAAAAGCCATTTGGATAACCTTCTGTTGGTCGTCCGGCAATTGTAGGATGGCTTCACTAAGCCGAGCACTTTCCTGCCGCGTGTTCACTTGCTGGTCGCTCGCCGGGTTGTCACTCTCAAACTCAAAGTCACTCAGATCAGCAAATTGCACACCGCTGACGCGGCGGAATGTGTCGATGCGCAGGTTTCTGGCAATTGTAAATATCCAGGTCGAAACTGAACCCTTTGATTGCGCATAGAGCGCTGCCTTGCGCCACACCATTGCCATCGTGTCCTGGGCCAAGTCTTCTGCCTGTTCGGCACTGGCGCCCTTGCGTATCATAAAACCTTTCAACAATGGGCCAAAATGCGCGAACAGTTCCGTGAAAGCTGCCTTGTCACCCTCTTCGGCCACCCGCGCGAGGAGTTCGCTATGCAACTCATTGCGTTGCTGCTGACGCTGACTGCTCAACGCAGTTTCCATTGAAGCCGCAACCTCGAACATCTTCGCTCCCCGGTCAGAAAACACGTTGAATCCTAAACGGGGAGCTTCACGGTTTGGATCACTTTAACCCAGGATGGGAGCAGAATGTATGACTTCACGCGCCAGTAGCTCGGAAGATTGCGCCAATCAAAGATACTTTTTGGATAATTGTGCGTTCGATTTTGGCTAATCATGGGCAAGAGCTGACCGAAAACTGCGAAAACCACTATCTTTGCCAACCACTGATCCGTTGATCCACCAGTTGCGTAGTCTCAGTAAAGGTTCTCCCGTCCAGATGACCCTCGATCCCCAACGAAGCCCACTGGATGGGCGAATGGGCGGGCGTTCCGGGGGACGCCCGCCCGAGTTTGCAGAGATAAAGAGATGAACAGACTTGCAAAAATGGTGCTTTCAGGTGGGGCGCTTGCCGTTGTGTCGTTCGGGTTGACATCAGCTACCAACGCCGCAGGACCAAGCTCAGATTTTGGCCGCGCCGCATGTCACTATCTCAAGGTCAAGGCCATGACGGCCAAGACCAAGAAACGCCGCAACGCCTTGATGGCAGAATACAAACGCTGCCTGAAAGAAAAAGGTGAAGGCTGAGGGCTGTCTTAGCCGTCGCTCGACAGTGCTATTCCTGATAGGCTTCCGCCGTCAACACCACATAAAGTTTGCGCACCGGTTCTTTCACGTCCCAAGTGCATTTGCAACCGCGCGGCATCATGAAGCTGTCACCGGCCTTGTAGGTTTCGACATGGCCTGCATCGTCAATGACGTCAATGTGGCCCTCCAGCAGGTAGACGAACTCATCATATGGTGCGGCTTCGATGACATGCTTGTTGGGTTCGCATTCCCAAATCCCTGCATCAAGCTGGCCGGTCTGGTCAGCGTATAAGCTTCGGCCGCGTTCTTGCGGATCACCTGACTGAACCGTCTCAGGCGGGATGTAGTCGGTCGGCTCTAAACCGGCAATCAAACCACTGCTTGGAATTCGGATACATTTAAGACTGGTCATCACGGTCTCCCTTGTTGAAAGCTAGTGCCACTGGTCGGGCAATTCGGACTTCTTGCGCGCCATGAAGTCCTGCAGCGCTTCATCTATTGCCGGGTCAAGTGGCGGCACTCGGTAGTCAGCAAGCATTTCCTTCCAGCGCCGGTTGGCGCGTTGCTCAAGATCGAGGGCGCCAGCTTCGGTCCACTGTTCGAACGAGGTGGTGTCGGACAATTCGGACATGTAATTGGCCGTCTTGAAGTGAGCCAGTGTATGAGCCGTGCCAAGAAACGCCTGGCCGGGTCCAGCTTCCAAATACGCATCGAGTGCCAGTTCGGCCTTGTCGATGGTCAGTCCACCCAACATGCGCAGCATCATTCCGCAGTGATCGAGGTCCATGACGAACTTCTCGTAACCAGTAGTCAACCCACCTTCGAGCCAGCCCGCCGCATGCAGAATCAAGTTTGAACCGGCCAAAATGCCGGACATCATGCTGGTGGCAGATTCCTGCATGGCCTGTCCGTCCGAGACCTTAGATGCCGTCAACTGGCCGCCGCAGCGCAACGGCAATCCCAAACGCCGGCATAGCTGTGCAATGGCAAATGTCGAAAGATTGGCCTCCGGTGTCCCGAAGGTGGGGGCGCCGGACTTGAGATTCATAGTGGTCAGGAAACTGCCATAGACCACCGGCGCACCCTTGCGTACAAGCTGGCTGAGCGCAATACCAGCCATGGCTTCGGCATGCGCTTGCGCCAGCAGTGCCGGCTGCGTCACCGGCCCCATTGCGCCTCCAAGAATGAATGGCGAAACGACTACGCTTTGATTGGCCCTGGCATAGGCCTTCAGCGCCCCGGACATGATGTGGTCATAGACAAGTGGAGAGTTGACGTTGATATTGCCCTGGATCACGCAATGGTCTTCGAGATAGGAATGGCCAAACACCAGCCGTGCCATGGCAATCGAGTCCTCGGCCCGATCCGGTGCCGTCACTGAGCCCATGAACGGTTTGGTCGAACAGCTCAAATGAGCATAGACCATATCCAGATGGCGTTTGTTCACCGGCAGATCGACCGGCTCACATACGGTGCCACCGGAATGGTTAAGCCAGGGCGACACGTAGGCCAACTTCACCAAGTTACGGAAATCTTCGATCGTCGCATAGCGGCGGCCGCGCTCCAGATCGGTGACAAAGGGCGGGCCATAGGCCGGCATCAGGACTACATGATTGCCGCCCAGAGTGATTGAAGCCGCATGGTCGCGGGCTTCCATCCGAAAAGTGCTGGGCGCAGTCGAACAAAGCGCCCGCGCCAGCCCGGTGTCGAAGCGCACCCGCGAACCCGTAACCGTCGCACCGGCATCCTTGAACAGCCGAAGCGCCTCATCATCACCGCGAAACTCGATACCGACTTCCCGCAAGATCCAATCGGCGTGCGCCTCGAGCCTTTGTAGATCGTCTTCGCTCAACAGGTCATAGACCGGAATCCTGCGCGTGAAGACGGCCGGCGCAGCAGGCGCAAAACCGCTCGCGCGCGCCACTCTGGCGGCGTGCCCTCCAACGCGCCGTTTTCGGCCGTCAGCCGTGCATCGTTTGGTATCGGATTCTGGGTCGAGCACAGCGGATACTCAGGATCAAATTATTTGCTCTCTGAAGAAATCGGAACTCTCGCATTTACAGCAGTAAAATTAGATATATTGCAAACCAAAAGATTTGCACTATTCGTTCAAATTTTTTAAACTCAAATTATGTATTTCAGGTCCTATGACAGTTTGCGCCTGTTCGACATCGTGGCCCATCATCTGAGCTTTACCGCTGCGGCGGACAAGCTCAATCTGACCAAAGGTGCCGTCAGCTATCAGATGAAAAGCCTGGAATCGCAGCTAGGATTTCCAGTGTTCGAGCGCCGGCATCGCGGTATCGCGCTGACCGACAAGGGTAAAAAACTATGGCACGCGTCACAGGTGGCTTTCCGCGATCTGGATCGCGAGATCGCCAGTCTGCGCGAGGAAGGCCCCGGACGCATTACCATAGGCATGGCGACCTATTTTGCCTCCCGTTGGCTGTCACCCCGCCTCATGACTTTCACAAATGGACATCCGCGCATCGGCCTGCGTCTTCAACCGTTGATCGATCTTATCGACTTCAGATCACAGAACATCGACATGGCAATTCGGTGGGGGAAGGGGGACTGGCGGGATATGGAAATTGAGACGTTGTTACCCTGTCCGACCTTCCCAACAGCGGGTCCCGAGATCGCCGCACAAATTGCCGAAAAGGGGCTGGCGCAGACGCTGCCGGACATATCGCTCCTGCACGATCAGGATGGCAGCGAGGCCTGGCGTGATTGGCATGAGGCGGCTGAACTGCCTAATCGCGCGATGCGCGACGAGCTTGTTATCCCCGACCCCAATGTCAGGGTTCAGGCCGTAATCGATGGCCAGGGAATTGCTCTGTATGACTCTCTGGTAACCGCCGAATTGGAGGAAGGACGACTGCACAAGGTATCAAGCGTCGAGCTTTGCAACTACGGCTACTATCTGGCCTATCCCAAGGGTGCCCTCGACATGCCTGAATTGAGGATGTTTCGCGACTGGATCTTGGCTGAGGCCGGACTGCGCTAGCCTCGTTCGATCCGGCACTGATAGAAATTGTTGGATGCAGAGCGCATATGAATATAGGTCACAGTGTCGTCGCTGAATATCTGCTTAGTGA
>JAEKFU010000006.1 GCA_016522385.1 Pseudomonadota bacterium | reverse complement strand
TAAGGGGACCATGCGCCAGCCGAAATTCAAGATCAATCCGGTCTCTGCGATCGCACCGGGTATTCTTCGCAACTTCTTCGGGATCGGGGGCGGTGGTGTCGCTGCCGACGGCACCGCCTACAAGAAGGACCCAAAGGGTCCTGTTGCCAAACAGGACCAATAGTCGGGCATCGATTGCTTATAGCGATCAACTCTCTGTCAATCTGATCAATGCGTGCCTCTTTTTGCCCATTGAAAGCTTTATTGCATCGTCGGCACCAATGTCACTCTCTTGCAGCATCAGTCTTTCATTCGAAACCGTGACATCGTTCAGTCGCACCGCACCGCCCTTGATTGCCCGGCGCGCCTCGCTGTTCGAAGAAGACAATCCGGCCCGCACCAACGCAGCAAGAATTCCCAGCCCTGAGTGCAATTGATCCTGTGAAATTTCGATGGTAGGCAGCCCATCGGCAACCGCGCCCTGCTCAAAAGTCTTGCGGGCTGTCTCGGCCGCGTCATCGGCTGCATCACGGCCATGCAGAAGCGCCGTTGCCTGCGTTGCCAGAATCTTTTTCGCCTCGTTGCGTTCGGCACCACCCAGTGCAGCAAGACGGTCAACCTCATCCAACGGCAGTGTTGTGAACAATTTCAAGAAGCGGCCGACGTCGGCATCCTCGACGTTACGCCAGTACTGCCAATAGTCATAAGCACTTAACATGTCGGTGTTCAACCAGATGGCACCGGCTGCCGTTTTGCCCATTTTCGCACCGGAAGATGTGGTCAGGAGCGATGAGGTCAAGCCGAACAGCTGAACACCGTCGACCCTGCGGCCGAGCTCAATGCCGTTTATGATATTGCCCCACTGATCCGACCCGCCCATCTGTAGCGTGCAACCGTAGCGCCGGTTCAATTCGACAAAATCGAAGGCCTGCAGGATCATGTAGTTGAATTCAAGGAAGGTAAGCGGCTGCTCGCGATCCAGTCGCAATTTGACCGAGTCAAAATTGAGCATGCGGTTGATCGTGAAATGCGGCCCGTATTCCCGCAAGAAACTGATGTAATTGAGCTCATCCAGCCAGTCAGCATTGTTGACCATCACCGCATCACCGGGCTTATCACCAAAGGTCAGGAATCGCGAAAAGACCTGCTTGATGCTGTCCATATTGGCGGCGATGTCGTCATTGCTCAGTAGTTTTCGGGACTCATCTTTTCCGGAAGGATCGCCTACCTTCGTCGTGCCACCCCCCATTAACGCAATCACCCGGTGCCCTGTTTGTTGCATCCAATAAAGCATCATGATCGACACCAGGGAGCCGGCATGCAGGCTCGAAGCCGTACAGTCGAAACCGATATAGGCGGTCATCGCACCGGCTTTTGCAGCGGTATCGAGTTCATCGGGATGCGAAACATCCTGGATGAAGCCCCGTTCGTCTAGAATGTTCAAGAATTCGGATTGAAACTTGCTCATGGACTACTACTCGTGTCAGTTTGCGCACGGCTCATACCATGAGAAGCGGGCGTGACAAACCTTCTGAATGCGATTGGTCTGATGAGTGGCACCTCGATGGATGGCATCGACGTCGCCTCGCTGCACACCGATGGTGAAAACGCACTCAAACATGGCGAGTCACGCAGCTACGCCTACTCCCTGAACGAGCGCCACCTGTTGGCCGAGGCGATGGAACAGGCAACCACGCTTGTTAATCGTAACGACCGGCCCGGCATTTTGGCCGAAACCGAGCGCATGATCACTGAGCGTCATGTCGATGCGGTAGATGCGTTCTTGCAGGACACGGGTATCAACGCCTCACAGATCGACATTATCGGTTTCCATGGCCAAACTGTGTTTCATCAACCCGCACAGAATTTGACTGTCCAGATCGGTGATGGTGCTGCTTTGGCGCAAAGATGCGGCATTGAGGTGGTTTGCGATATGCGTGCAGCTGATGTGGCGGCAGGCGGACAGGGTGCACCGCTGGCGCCAGCATACCATCGCGCACTAGCCGCCCGGCTTCCCGACCTGCCGGCGGCATTCGTCAATATTGGCGGTGTCGCGAACGTCACCTGGATTGGCCGAGGTGGCGACCTGTTGGCATTCGACACCGGCCCAGGTAACGCCCTGCTAGATGACTGGGCAATGCAGCACCTGAACTGTCCTATCGACCAAGATGGCGCATTGGCTCGTTCTGGGCGATTGAACGAGGATATCCTGCACAACTATCTTGCCCACGCTTACTTTGATGCGCCGGTTCCGAAATCGCTTGACCGCGGTAGCTTCACGCTTGATCCGGTATCGAGTCTCAGCCCATCCGATGGCGCTGCCACCCTGGCACACTTTACCGCATCGTCAATCGTGCATGCCGCTGCATGGTTTCCCACACCACCTCAAACGTGGGTCGTCTCCGGCGGCGGCCGTCGCAACCGGTTCCTCATGGAACTGTTGGCCTGGTATGCCGAGACGCCGGTCGTGCCGACCGAGGCGATCGGCTGTGATGGTGATGCGATCGAAGCGGAAGCCTGGGGCTATCTGGCTGTGCGTAGCCTGAAACATCTGCCGCTGACGTATCCATCGACGACCGGCGTCCCCAAGCCCCTCACTGGTGGTCTAAGATGTCGAGCGTGACATAGCATCGGCTGGTGCCAACTCTTGCATCTATGATTATCAGCTCAACTCTCTGCCTTAAGCCGTTTGTCGAGGTATTTGCCGCAGATTTCCGTCAGCTCTTCGATCCTGTCTGTGAAGAAGTGATTGGCCTCTGCCATCTGCTTGTGGTCGATGGTGATACCCTTTTGTGTCTTCAGCTTGGCCACCAGTGCATTGACGGCCTCGGGCGGCGTCACCGTGTCGGCATCGCCGTTCACGAACAGACCGGAAGCCGGGCAGGGGGCAAGGAACGAAAAGTCGTAGTGCTTGGCGAGCGGTGCGATTGACATGAAACCACTGATCTCCGGCCGGCGCATCAGCAACTGCATCGATATCCAGGCGCCAAACGAAATGCCGGCGATCCAGCAAATGCGTGCCTCGCGGTTAAACGATTGCATCCAGTCAAGTGCTGCGGCTGCGTCTGAAAGCTCACCTGCACCATTGTCGAACAGGCCTTGACTGCGGCCGACGCCACGGAAGTTGAATCGCAAGACAGAGAATCCGCGATCGATAAACATGTAATGAAGTGAGTGTACAATCGGATTATTCATCGTGCCACCAAACTGCGGATGCGGATGTAGAATAATCGCAATCGGTGAACCGGTTTCCTTGTTGTGGTGATAACGTCCTTCGATACGGCCAGCAGGACCGTTGAAAATGACTTCCGGCATCTGAGGTTGACCTGCCCCTACGCTTGTATTGTTGGTTTTAGCATGAGCCCGTGTTGTTGAAAACGCGGTCGTTTCGGCAAATACAGCGCCGGGCAAATAGTTGACTCCAGCGCTCGGGTATTATATATCCGCACTTTAGAACGGTTCAAGAATACGTTTCCTTGCAGTACGCGTGGCAACTGTACCGCGCCTCTTACACAACAGCCGGAGGAAATTGCAAGGATTGTCTTTGCAACGGGCTGAAAGAATTAGCGTTTTGCCGGTGGAGATTGTCAATTATGAGGCTTTCGACCAAGGGAAGATATGCGGTGATGGCACTGGCCGACATTGCCTCTCGCTCAAATGAACAGCCAGTCACGTTGGCTGAGATTTCCGCGCGCCAAGATATCAGCCAGGATTATCTCGAGCAGCTGTTTGCCAAGCTCAAACGGGCCGGCCTCGTCGACAGCGTCCGCGGACCTGGCGGTGGTTATTGTCTCGCCGCATCAGCTGACGACATTTGGATTGCAGACGTTATTTCTGCAGTCGATGAGCCACTGCAGGTCACCCGTTGCCAGGACGGTGATGCAATCAATGGTTGTGTTGGCGGTGACAAGTGCGTCACTCACGAGCTGTGGGCGGCGCTGGGCCGGCAGATTTACGGTTTTCTCGCCGCCATTACGCTTGGCGATGTCGTTGAAAAGCGCAATCTTGCGCTAGCCGCCAGCGTGCGCCGCGCTAAGAGCCACCCTGTACGCTCGATGACCTACGTCACATGACGGTGACGCGGACATATCTAGACCACAACGCGACATCGCCGCTGCGGCTTGAGGCAAGACAGGCGATGCTGGCGATGCTGGATAGTGGCGGTAATGCCTCCTCGGTGCATGAGGAAGGCCGTAGGGCGCGCGCAGCCATTGAAGATGCCCGCGACACGTTGGCCACAGCATTTGGCTGCAAGCGGGATATGATCACCTTCACGTCCGGGGGAACTGAAGCCAACAACATTGCGCTCAAGGGAGCGGCCGTCGATCGGTTCGTCATTTCAAGCATCGAGCACCCTTGCGTTGTTGAAGCGGCCAGGGCAACCGGCAAATCTGTTACAGTACTACCGGTCAGCCAGGATGGCGTCGTCGACCTGAAGGCACTCGATACCTTGCTGGTGGGCAGCGATGAAACTTGCCTCGTCAGCGTTATGTTGGCCAACAACGAGACCGGTGTGATTGAGCCGGTTGCGAAAGTCGCAGAGATAGCTGCCAGGCATGGAGCGCTGGTCCACTGTGATGCCGTGCAGGCGGTTGGCAAGATACCCGTGCGCTGGCCGATTCTTGGCGTCGATCTTTTGACAGTGAGTGCCCATAAATTCGGTGGGCCGCAGGGCATTGGCGCCCTGCTGGCCCGCGAGGATCTCGAATTGTCCCCGCTCATCCATGGTGGTGGTCAGGAACTGCGCCGCCGACCGGGAACGGAAAACCTCGCTGCCATATGCGGCCTCGGCGCTGCGATGGCAATTGCGGTGCAATTGGACGGCAAGACCAAGGCGTTGCGCGATAGGCTTGAGAAGGCACTACGTTCCGCCGCGCCGGAAGTCGTGATCTTTGCCGGCAATGTCGAGCGGTTGCCGAATACCTGCTGCTTTGCCATTCCCGGCATGACGGCGGACACGACATTAATCGCTGCAGATCTTGATGGCATTGCAGTCTCATCTGGCTCTGCCTGCTCGTCGGGCAAGGTCGGATCGTCATCCGTTCTTGCGGCTATGGGGGTTGATCCAAACCTGACCCGCTGCGCCATTCGGGTGAGCCTTGGCTGGAATTCGACTGCTGAAGACGTTGATCGCTTTATCGAGGTTTGGGAGAAACTGATAATCCGTCATCGCAAACGAGCTGCGGCATGAGGGTGAACCGCCGGACGGCAAACTACGTTTTTGGAAACACTGTTGAAAGTAAGAGGGCAGGCTAGTGGCAGACGTTGAAACAATCGAACGCGTTCGCGAGATTGATGTCGACAAGTACAAGTACGGATTTGAGACCGACATCGAGTCAGATTTGGCACCGAGGGGTCTCAGTGAAGACATCGTGAAGTTCATATCCGCCAAGAAAGTTGAACCGGAATGGATGCTCGAATGGCGCCTTGAAGCCTATCGCCGCTGGCGCGACATGGATGAGCCGACCTGGGCCAAGGTCAATTATCCAAAGATCGATTTCGAAGATCTTTATTATTATTCCGCACCCAAGGTCCAGGGCGATGGCCCAAAGAGCCTCGATGAGGTCGACCCCGAACTGCTACGCACTTATGAAAAGCTTGGCATTCCGCTCAAGGAACAGGAAGTTCTGGCAGGCGTCGAGGGCGCTCGGGTCGCTGTCGATGCCGTGTTCGACAGTGTCTCGGTTGTCACCACGTTCAAGGAAGAACTGGCCAAGGCCGGCGTGATCTTCTGCCCGATCTCCGAAGCTGTGCGAGAACATCCCGATTTGGTGAAAAAATATCTCGGCTCTGTGGTACCACAGGCGGACAACTTCTATGCCGCGCTCAACTCGGCGGTATTTTCAGACGGCTCGTTCGTCTACGTGCCGGAAGGCGTGCGCTGTCCAATGGAACTGTCGACCTATTTCCGCATCAACGAACGCAACACCGGTCAGTTCGAGCGCACTCTGATCATCGCGGACAAGGGGTCTTACGTCAGTTATCTGGAAGGCTGCACCGCGCCGATGCGCGACGAGAACCAGTTGCACGCCGCGGTCGTTGAACTGGTGGCGCTTGACGATGCCGAGATTAAATACTCTACGGTGCAGAACTGGTATCCCGGCGATACCGAAGGTAGGGGTGGCATCTACAACTTCGTCACCAAGCGGGCAGACTGCCGAGGCCACCATTCCAAAGTCTCCTGGACGCAGGTTGAGACTGGCTCGGCGATCACCTGGAAATATCCCAGCTGCATACTGCGCGGCGACAACTCGCGCGGCGAGTTCTATTCGATCGCCGTTTCCAATGGCTGCCAGCAGGTCGACTCAGGCACCAAGATGATCCATCTTGGCAAGAACTCATCGAGCCGTATCATCTCCAAGGGCATCGCCGCAGGTAAGTCCGACAACACCTATCGCGGTCTGGTCTCAGCACATCGAAAAGCTACCAACGCTCGCAATTTCACCCAGTGTGACAGCCTGCTCATCGGCGACAGGTGCGGCGCACACACCGTGCCTTACATCGAGGCCAAGACATCGACCGCCCAGTTCGAGCACGAGGCAACGACATCGAAGATCTCCGATGATCAGATGTTCTATTGCCAGGCCCGCGGCCTCAATGAGGAAGAAGCCGTGGCGCTCATCGTCAACGGCTTCGTCCGCGACGTCATCCAGCAGCTCCCGATGG
>JAEKFU010000753.1 GCA_016522385.1 Pseudomonadota bacterium | reverse complement strand
CCTGACCGCTGACCGGAGCGCGCACCTCGATGCAGCATCCTCCGGTATCGGCTATCGTGCCGGTGCTTTCAGGGCCGATCAATTTTGCCCGCGCGCTGTTGAGTTCCTGGCGTTTCAGTTCCAGCGTCGCTTCGGCGATCGACAGCAGCGCCTTCTTGCTGTCGACATCGAGCATAGCCTGCTCGTGAGCCTTTTCGGATATGACACTGGTCTTGGCCAACGCCAAAGCCCGCTCGAGATCCTTTTCGGCGAACTTGAGCTCCGAGATGGCTCTCCGGACCTCAGCCTTTGCCAGGGCGACCGCAGCAGACGCGGCAGCAACGGCTGCTTCCAGTTCACGTCTGGAACGGACGTCTAGGAATGTCGGCGAACTTGGTTGAATAACAGCGACAATCGTCTTGCTGGCAACAACGGCATCGCCAACCTCCAAGGGTGAGCGCAGCATCTTGCCGGCAACCGGTGCCGATACCATGAAGACCTCGCGGATGCGGGTTTTGCCTTCCTCATCGATGGTGACGCTGAGTTCACCACGATCGACCACCGCTGCGTCAACCGGCACTGGCAGAGGGCGCAAAGCATAGATCGCACCGGCAACCACCGCCACTACGGCAAATCCGGTCAAACCTCTCTTGATCCAGGTTGCAGGCATATTTTAGTCCCTCGTCTTCAGAACGGCGATTAGATCCAGCTTGTTGATCCGCAACCGCACAATAAACCCCGATACGGCAACCGCGACGATCAGTACGACGCTGGCCCAGGCAAAGGTATCGCGATCAATAACGAACGGGATGCGGTGCACCTCAGTGTCAAGACCCTTGGCGGTCAGCCACGCCAGGCCGTAACCGCCTGCCCAGCCGATCGGCTGTGCCAACGTCGTCAGGATCGCCAATTCATTGAGCAAGATGCGCGAGACCTCGCCACGTGTGAAGCCAAGCACCCGAAGGCTGGCCAATTCTCGCGCACGTTCCGACAATTGAATGCGCGCGCTATTGTACGCCACGCCGAATGCAATGATCACACCAAGAGAGGTGTAGACCAGCATCATTGTCGTTATATTTTGCGCCAACGTTTCGCGAAAACGTGCCAGCGACACCCTTTGCAGGGTAATGGACGCAACCGCCGGCAGAGCCTTCACCTTATCGTAGAGCTGCAAAATCTGATTTGAGTCAATCGCCAGGTTGACCCCTGAAATGACCTCTCCTTCGCCTGACAACTGATTCAAAGCCGTCAAATCCATGGCGGCAAGCAGCCCGATATAACTGCGGACCTTCCCGGCAACCACGATATCGATGACCCGGCGATGACCCTCCAGGAGTTCCACAGTGACATAGTTTCCGGTGTTCACCTCCAGGAGGTCCGCCAGCTTGTCGGACAGGATGATACCGCTGCGGGGCATGCGGACCGGCTGCATATCCAAATCGAGCACGCGGCTCAATTCGGCGTTTTCGGGCTTTCCGGTAATCGCCAGGCGGCGCGACAGATGGCCGTGGCGGATACGCGCCGGGATGCTGCGCGCTGGTTCGGCCCTGATCACGCCGGGTAGTCTCGCTGCTTCATACAGGGTGCGTTGATGCCGGTCGTCGGCAAAGCTCAACGTCGCATGCTGACGATCGGCACGGAAGTAGAGCATGTCGATCATGAACTCGATGGCATCGAAGACAAAGAGCGACGAAATCAACAGTGACAGAGACAATGCGATACCCAGCAGTGTACCCCCAGCCCGAATGGGTCGGCGCGCCATGTGCCGCAACGTCATACGGGTCACCTGATCGAATACGGCAAATGGATTGAAGCGACCGGACAGCATCGAATGATAAGCGGTTGGCGCCGGCTCTCGCATTGCAACCGCCGGCGGCAAGGCTGCGGCTTGCCACACCGCACTAGCCGCGCCCAGGAGGGCTGCCGTCATGGTTGTCGCGGCAGCCAGGATGAAGACGTCCAGGCTGTTGTCGAAGATGAGAAACGGATATCGGAAAAATTCTGCATAAACCCGGGTTAGTCCGCGGCCGAGCCACTGGCCGAGCCCGTAACCGACTGCGATGCCGACGGCGCTGATGATCAGAACAAACTTGACATAGTGCATGGCGATGGACATCCGGCTGTAGCCGACCGCCTTGAGCAAGCCGATCTGTTCACGCTCAAGCGCAATCATCCGGGTCATGATCATGTTGATCAAGAACACCGTCACCACCATGAAGATCGGCGGCAGCACGTTGCGCATGCCTTCCAACTCCTCTAGTTCGGAGTCCAAGAACGCGTGCGACGGCTGATCCTTGCGGCCATAGGCGCCAAGCCCACCGTAGCGCGCAAGCAACTGGTCTAGCCGCTCAATGACAGCTGCTTCCGATGCACCTTTGAGCAGCTTAACGCCCAGCGTGTTTACCGCACCGTCAAGGTCAAAGGCTGCCTCCAGTGTTTCTTCGGCCATCCAAAGGATACCGAAACGCCGGTCGTCAGGCATTACATCGCCGGGACCCAGCGCATAGATGTATTCAGGCGACAATGCGATGCCGGTTACCGACAGCACGCGTTGACGACCATTGATTAGCCCCTTGAAGCGGGAGCCGGGGACAAACCCGTGCGCGTCGGCAAAACTCTCACTGACGACAACCTCAAAGCCGGCATCTGCCGCGGGCAGCCGACCGACACGCATGAATAATGCATTCAGATGCGGCGCCCGGCCGGGCGGCAAAGAGATCGCAAGGCCTGAAGCCGGTTCGGCCATGCCCGCAATGTCCAGAAGCACCGGTTTGACAATGCGCCCTTCTGCGGATGCAACGCCGGGAATTTCGGCTATTCGGTCGACAATCGAAACCGGCGCCCGCGTCGCACTCGAGAAGACATCGGCAAACCGGTAGCGCTCATAATAGGCGCTGCGTGTGTCATCGAGCGAGCGATGCGCGCCGATCGCAATAATAATGGTCGCAACGCCCGCAGCCATCACTAGCGCCACCGCCAGCACCTGTGTCCAGATCTGCCGGACGTCGCGAAGCAACTTTTTATCGAGCGCGTTCATTAGCGGATCACCATGTCACCTCGCGCGGTGCGACGCGTGTCTTGTTGATCTCCGTGCGGGCGATGCGTCCGTCATGGAAATAGAACACCCGGTGCGCAATCTTACGGGTCGCCGCGTTGTGCGTGATCACAGCCGTTGTCGTACCGAGTTCACGATTGACCTCGGTAAGTGCTTCGAGCACCAAAACACCGGTCTTGCTGTCGAGTGCGCCGGTCGGCTCATCGCACAGCAGGACTTCGGGTCGCTTGGCGATGGCGCGAGCGATTGCCACGCGCTGCTGCTCACCACCTGACAATTGGGCCGGGAAATGGTTAAGCCGCTCATCCAAAGCGACCAGGTCAAGTGCCTCCTCGGGACGCATTGGATCCTCGGCGATTTCGGTGACCAGCGCAACGTTTTCTAGCGCCGTCAGGCTTGGAATGAGATTGTAGAACTGGAAGACGAAGCCGACATGATTACGCCGGTATAGTGTCAGGCTGTGTTCATCGAGTCCGGTCAGTTCCAAATCCTTGAACCGTGCGATACCGGACGTGGCCGTATCAAGCCCGCCCAGGATATTGAGCAGCGTGGACTTTCCACTGCCTGAGGGCCCGAGCATAACCGAGAGTTCACCCTCAAATAGATCCAGATCCACACCGCGCAGCGCGTGCACGGCAACATCACCTGTCTGGTAAGTCTTGGTCAGGCCCTCGGCCTTGAAAACGGTAGCGGCCATCCTGTGTGTGCTCCACACGGCACCAATAGTTGACCGGCAATCTATAGAATTCCTCCTCACACCCTTTGATCGGGATCAAAGCGCGTATGCGCGTGACATGGGAAAACCAATTCACGTCAAACTGAAAGACACCAAGAATGAAAACGAAAACGACCTGGATACTGATCTCCAACGGTGGCGAGGCGCGCATTTTGCTCAACGCTGGCCGCACCGATGGGGTGCATCAAGTAGATGGCATGATCTTTGAGAATGAGCACTTGCCGACGAGAGAAATCATGGCGGACAAACCTGGACGTGCCTTTGACAGTGTTGGTGGTGGCCGCCATGCCATGGAATATACCAGTGATCCGACTGAGAAAAGCGAACAGGAATTTGCCGCCAAACTTAGTGAAATACTGCATAAGGGCCGCGTTGAACGCCGCTATGACCGACTGGCGATTGCCGCTGCACCTGCCATGCTCGCTCATTTGCGCAAAGTGCTGACACCGCTTGCCCGCGATTGCCTGTACGCTGAAATCGACAAGGATTACACTAAGACGCCAAGTTCAGATCTTGCTGAAGTGCTGCGCCGCTCCGGTGCAATCGATTGATTGCAGAAATTCGGGTTAGCCGCATCCTGGCAATGAACGATCCGTGATGAACGCATGCCAGACCTGCAGACAGTTAGTCAAACTGCCGACACCGCGGCACGACAGCATGAGATAATTGCATTTTTGCGCCAGCCCGAATCGTATCCCCAACCTTGTCAAAGCGTGCAGGTCATCGAGACCCATGCCGCATTGGTTTTTCTTGCCGGATCGAGTGCCTACAAGATCAAGAAAGCTGTGCAATATCCGTATCTGGACTTTTCGACGTTAGCAAAGCGCAAGTCGGCCTGCGAACGCGAGCTGGAAATCAACCAACCGCACGCACCGCAAATCTATCTGGACGTCGTGCCAATTTGCCGGATGAAAGATGGTCATCTGCAGATTGGCGGCATCGGCGATCCTGTGGAATGGGCGGTTCATATGTGCCGGTTCGAACACGGCGAGCTTTTGGCCGAAGTTGTGGAGCGGGGCAAGCTTGAACGTTCGTTTTTTGACAATCTGGCCGATGCAATCATTCGCTATCATGATGCGGCTCCGCGTGTCGTTGACGGCAATGGCGCGGACCGGATCGCCGAGATCGTCAACGAGCTCTGCGAGGCGTTTGACGCAGCAAAGGGTGTGATCGGCGACGATCAACGGACATGCTTTCGCAGACAGTCACAACAAAGGCTGGCAGGTGCGGCCCATCGGCTTAACCTGCGTGGCCAACGCGGTTATGTGCGTCGATGCCACGGTGATCTCCACCTGCAGAATGTTGTTGTGCTGAATGGTCGACCGGTATTGTTCGATGCGATCGAGTTCGATGAAAGCATCGCCACAATTGACACACTCTATGACTTGGCATTCCTGATAATGGACCTGGAGGCACGCCACATGCGCGGTGAGGCCAACAGAGTACTGAATCGCTATATTTCGCGTAGCGACGACAACGCCAATATTTCTGGTCTGCAGGCGCTGCCGCTGTTTCTGGCGTGCCGGTCCGCCATCCGCGCAATGGTTGCCATCACGCGGATGGATCAGGCGCAGTGTGATACCACGAGATCATTCGCCAGCAAGGAGGTATCGAGCTATTTCGCATTGACGCTTGCGCTTCTTGAACCTCAAGTGCCACAACTGATCTGTGTTGGCGGTCTGTCGGGAACCGGTAAGACGACCATTGCACGCCAATTGGCCCCCGGCATTGGTGGCTGCCCGGGTGCTTTGCATCTCCGAAGCGATGTCGAGCGCAAGGCACTGTTCAGGGTCGAAGAGACCCATCGCCTTGCTGCATCTGCCTACACCCGGAAGGTCAGCGACCACGTTTATGCCCGGTTGATGCGCAAGGCCAAACTGGCATTGCTCGCCGGCAGCAGCGTCATTTTGGATGCAGTGTTTCTCAATGACGCACAGCGCCGGCATGCGCGCCGCATTACCGAAGCCACTGGCGCTTCGTTTACAGGCCTTTGGCTGGACGCCGGCGAAAAGGTCATGATTGAGCGTGTGACCCGGCGAAAAGGAGATGCCTCCGATGCGACGGCTGCCGTCATCCGTCAGCAAATGGCGCGACCGAAAGATAAGATCGGCTGGCACCGAATAGACGCCGATGGGACAATTGATGATACCCTACATAAATGCGAGCAGGCGCTGCGGTCGGCAAGCTAGCTGATGTAAATCAAGGCAGGGCGAAACCATTGCGGATATATGCAATCACCTGCCAGATTTCGTCATCGTTCAACGTGCCCTTGAAAGCCGGCATTTCCGTGTTGAAATCCTTGCCCCCTTCGGAGATTGTCCACATGAGATATGAGTCAGCCGCAATCGGCATTTGAACGATGAAGGCCAGCAATGCCGGTGAGGGATAAAGATCGTTGCCTGCCTCACCCTCGCCCAGGCCTTCGACACCGTGGCAACTGGCGCAGTTCGCCGCGTACAGCTTTTCGCCTTTGACGATGGCCGTTTCGGAGTCCCCGTATGGGTTCTTCGAGTTCTGAAAGCGCGCGGGAATATTGCCGTTCATGAAAGTCCAGTGACGCTGCATGCGATGGCGATGGCGGGGCGACATCTTGTCAAACTCCCAGTCCTTTCGCCAGTGCTTGCCGGGCCCCCACATATGCAAGCCGGGATTGCGGCGTACTTGTTGGGCCGAAGCGTTCGTTGTTTCCATGATGATGAGAACCACACACACCAAGGTTAGCAACGAGGCGACAAGTTTCAGTGTGCCGACGGTTTTGAGATTTCGCATCGCATCAGAACTCCTGCTGCCTGCCCGATCAGCACGTGACAACTGCGCAGCTTTCGATCTTGAAAGCGCTCTCGTCACCGGAGCGAGTGACGTCGTAGGCGCGCTTGTCCATGCAATGCGCCCTGGCTTTTACGGTCTGCTTGCCAAGAAGTTCGAACGTCCGGCTATCCGTCAGATAATTGAGCTCGCAGTTCTCCTCTGTCAGGAGCTGCTTTCGCAGGTCTGATTCCCATTGTTGAGTCTCGGAGGATGCCGTCGCGGTTGCAGACATCAGTAATACCATAGATGCAAACGCCGCCAGCGCATATTTCTTCGTATTTTCTAGTGTTCCCATCATGGATGCACTATCGGGTTTTTACTTTGGGCTGGCCTTGATCTGAATCAACCGAACCGGCAGCCGACCGCCCGCTCATGCCCTAGCCGCTGATCCTGTTCTTGATCGGTATCAATGCGTCCATGTTCGCCTTGTGTTGAGATCCCAGCAATTCGAAGAAGGAGGCGCGATGCCAGCTTCGACAAGCTATGTTCACGGCGCCTGTGCCATACCCTTGCTCGCTCACACTGTCGGAAGTTGCTTCGATGCCGCAGCGGAAAGGTTCAGCGATCGTGATGCACTGATTGTCCCCTATCAGGGCGTCCACTGGAGCTGGCGGCAGCTCAAAGAACAGGTCGACTCCTACGCGGCAGGATTTCTTGCCTTGGGTCTCGAGCCCGGCCAAAGACTGGGAATCTGGGCGCCGAATGAGTGGGAATGGGTGGTGACCCAGTTCGCCAGCGCCAAGGCCGGACTGATTCTCGTCAACATCAATCCGGCCTACCGGCTCAGTGAGCTTGAATATGCTCTCGAGCGAACCAGCTGTAGCGGGTTGATCACCGCGCCTAGCCTCAAGACAAGCAACTACATCGAGATGCTCTATGAGTTGCTGCCCGACCTATCCTCATCCATGGCGGGTGACCTGAAACTACAGAAGTGTCCTGAACTACGGGTGGTGATAAGCCTGGGTGATGAAAAGAACAGCGGTTTCATCAACTTTGCGGATATTCCTGATTTGATGCAACCGGAGCACAAGGAACGTGTGGAAGAACTTACGGGTATTCTGCAGTTCGACGACCCGATCAACATCCAGTTCACCTCCGGCACTACCGGTGCCCCGAAAGCGGCAACGCTGACGCACCACAACATTGTCAACAATGCCTATTTCGTTGGGCTGCAGATGAAGCTGACGGCCGAGGACAGGATGTGCATCCCCGTGCCGATGTATCATTGTTTTGGCATGGTGCTTGGAACACTGTGCTGCGTTGCCCACGGCTCGGCGATGGTATTTGCCTCGCCCGGCTTTGATGCCCACGAGGTTCTCAAAGTGTTGCAGGACGAACGCTGTAGTGTGCTGCACGGGGTACCGACGATGTTCATCGCTGAACTCGATCAGGCGGACTTCTCGGACTATGACCTCAGCACCTTGCGCACCGGCATCATGGCCGGCGCACCCTGCCCTGTTGAACTGATGAAGCGCGTAATCAGTGAAATGAACCTGACCGATATCACGATCGCGTATGGCATGACCGAAACCGGACCGGTGAGCTTTCAAACATCAATCGATGACAGTGAGGAAAGGCGTGTCAACACGGTTGGGCGCGTGTTGCCGCATGTTGAAATCAAGATCGTCGATAATGACGGACGGGTTGTGCCGCGCGGGCAGACAGGTGAGCTTTTGACCCGCGGTTATTGCGTCATGCCGGAGTACTGGAGCGATCCAGAAAAGACCGCCAAAGCGATCGACAAGGCCCGCTGGATAGCGAGTGGGGACATCGCAAGAATTGATGAGGAGGGCTACTGTCAGATCGTCGGGCGGATCAAGGACATGCTGATCCGCGGCGGCGAAAACATCTTTCCTCGGGAGATCGAGGAGTTCCTTTATCAACACCCGAAGGTTGAGCAGGCCGAAGTGATTGGTGTGCCGGATAAGAAATATGGTGAACAGGTCTGTGCCTGGATCAAGCTACGTGAGGGTGAGGCGGCGCGCGAGGATGAGATCAAGCAATTCTGCAAAGGCAAAATCGCTCACTTCAAGATCCCCTACTACATCAAGTTCGTTGATGAATTCCCCATGACCGTAACCGGCAAAGTCCAGAAATACGTCATGCGCGACAAGATGATCAGAGAACTCGGATCACAATGACCTTTTTCAGGACCAACGGCGAAGAGCCATCGCATTGCGAACCCGTTGCTTGGCCAGATCCTCTGCCGCATGGCGCGGCATCACGCCATTGGATTGAACTCTCGATAGAACCGCATTGCTGTTGCGCTTGACGCTCTCGGCAATCGCATCCAGGGCCGCCCTTTCGCTGCCGCCGTGATACTCAACCGACGCGCAGATTACGCCGCCAGCATTGGCGATAAAATCGGGCACACTGAGAATGCCGCGCTCATGCATGATTTCTTCGGCTTCTGCCGTCGCAGGAATGTTGGCGCCCTGAACGACCAGCCGCGCCTTCAGGTTGACGACATTGTCCTCGGTCAAAACGTCAGGACGTGCAGCCGGGATCCAAAGATCGCAGTCGACACTGACTATTTCATCGCGTGTTAGAATGTCTCCCGATCCGAATTCGACGACTGACTTGCCTTGATCTTTGACAGTCATGAGTTCTTCCACGTCAAGGCCGTCTGAGCTGTAGATCGTGCCCTTTGAGTCTGCCGCAGCCACCAGCTTGGCGCCTTTCGCAGCCAGAAACCGGGCAGCGTGTTGACCAACCGCACCGAACCCCTGCACGGCAACTCGTGCGCCCTTGATTGTTACATCACAGAACGCCTCGGCAACTTCGGCGGCGATGGCAACGCCAAATCCTGTCGCGCCAATTTCATCCAGTGGGATACCGCCGATTTCGCGCGGCAGACCCACCGCCCGACTGATCTCATCCTGCACCCAAGCCATCACCTGTTCATTGGTTCCCATGTCAGGCCCAGGGATGTAGTCCTTCAGATCGCGGATTGCCGAGGCAAAGGCCCGGATGACTTTCTCTTTTTCAACTTTCGGCATTGCGTGGTCGGCAAAGATCACTGATTTGGCCCCACCATGCGGAAGCCCGGCTGCGGCGTTCTTGAACGTCATCGCCCGCGCCAAGCGGGCACATTCTTCAAGGGATACATCAGGCGCCATCCGCGTGCCGCCTATAGCCGGACCACAGGCAACATTGTCGACCACGACGATGGCTTTCAGTCCGACCGCCGGACGGTGGATTTGTACGATCTTATAGGGACCCCACTCGTCTGCCAATTCGAACATGGCTGTCATGCCTGATGCCCCTTCGGATCTTCAGATTCAAGCGATGCCTTGGCCGCCGCCAGAAACCGTGCCGCTTCGCCGCCGGTGACGACACGGTGGTCGAAGGTGAGCGACAAAGGAAGCATGCGATGTTGCTGCGCCTTTCCCTTGACCAAAACCAAACGTTGCAAGATACGGCCCGCACCGAGAATGGCGACTTGCGGCGGCACGATCACAAGAGCTGCATGCTGGCCGGCGATCATGCCGAAATTCGACAGAGTGATGGTCTGGCCTTGCAGCTCTTCAGGTGGAATGGAGCGTGCCTCGACGTCGGCTCTGAGACGGTCAAGACCCTTGCGCAGATCTGCGTCATCGCGCGCGCCGACATTGCGCAGGACCGGTGCAAACAGGCCCTGCGGCGTATCGATGGCCAATCCGAGATGAATGTCCTTATGCAACCAGCGCTCGCCTTGTTGCGAATGATACCACGCGTTCAGAACCGGCTCGGCCCTGACCCCTGCTTCAATCGCTCTGGCAAGCCGGATCGTTATGTCGGTATCGGCTGGCCAATGGTCGATATCGGCTTCATCCATCACCGTCGCCGGAACAATTTCGGCTCCAGCCTTCGACATCGACTGGGCCATTGCGCGGCGAACGCCCGATAGACGTTCGACGACGACGTTTTCAAGATGTGGCTGAGCCGCCCGTTCAACATCTGCAGTCGTGATGCTGCCCCCCGGTCCGCTACCATCAATCACCGAAAGCTCGACGCCGAGTTTTCCGGCCAGGCGTCGAACAGCCGGCGTTGCTTGTGCACGGGCCGTTACAGTCGGCAGGTCGCCCACGATTGCACCTACATCCCTATTGGCTTCGTCGTCGAACGCGACAAGATCTGCGCCGATTTCGATGACGTCACCCGGTTCGCCAAACAACTGCGTTATATGCCCTGATTGCGGTGATGGGATCTCCACTACCGCTTTTGCAGTTTCAACAGAGACCAACGGCTGGTCGGCGACTACATGATCGCCTGGCGAGACATGCCAAGAGACTATTTCGGCATCCTGTAGACCTTCGCCGAGATCAGGAAGTTTGAACGTGTTCATGCATACTCCATCAATTCTATGGCAGCGTCGGTGATCGCCTCGACATCCGGCATGAACAGGTCCTCTAGGCGTGCAAGAGGAACGACAGTGTCGACAGAGGTTATCCGCCTTAATGGCGCCATGAGCGACAACAAACCGTGTTCAGCGACGGTTGCAGCCACTTCTGCGCCAAAGCCGGCGTTGCGCACGGCCTCATGGATAACGATGCAGCGGCCGGTCTTTTGAACCGATGAGACAATTTGCGATGGATCAAACGGACTGAGTGTTGCCAAATCGATGACCTCTGCTTCGACCCCGTGTGTTGCCAGATCATCTGCAGCCGCCAGAGTCTCGATGGTCATGGCACCCCAGGTAACAAGAGTGATATCGCGGCCTTCGCGCAGCAAGAATACCTTATCTAGCGGCAGAGCCTGGCCATCATCAACGACTTCTTCGGTCACCGCGCGATAGAGCCTCTTGGGCTCCAGGAACACGACCGGGTCGGGATCCCGGATCGCGGCCAGCAACAGTCCGTAGGCGCGACGAGGCGATGACGGTATGACAACGCGCAGGCCGGGAATGTGAGCAAACATCGCCTCGGTGCTTTCAGAATGGTGTTCCGGCGCATGGACCCTGCCGCCATACGGTGCCCGCAATACCATCGGACATGACAACCGCCCTCGGGTGCGATTTCGAAGTCGTGAGGCATGGCAGTCCATTTGATCGATGGCCGGGTAGATGAAGCCCATGAACTGGATCTCGGCGACGGGCTTGAGGCCGGAAGCTGCCATGCCGACCGACATTCCCGCAATCAGTCCTTCTGACAACGGCGTATCGATGACACGGTCAGATCCAAATCGTTGCGCAAGACCGTCGGTTGCACGAAACACACCACCATTGATGCCGACGTCTTCGCCTAGAACAACAACCCCCTCATCGTCGACCAGCGCCCGGGCCAGGGCCAGATTGACAGCCTCGACAAGATTGTGCTCAGGCATGACGCTCCGCCCTGGCGACGATCATCGCCCGTTGTTGTTCCAAGACTGCCGGCAATTCAGCGAAAAGATGCTCGAACATGCTCTGGGGTGGTGGCGGAGGTGTCTCCAGATAACTTTGCGCAGCATCGTCGACCAGCTTGACGATTTCCGATTTGAGGGCTTCATCCTCGTCTTGCCCCCAATTGGCATTTGCCTGAAGATATGCCTTAAGCCGTCGCATCGGCTCGCTCTTCCAGTGCTGCGAGACATCTTCATCGTCGCGATAACGGCTGGCATCATCCGCTGTCGTATGGTCGCTAAGTCTGTAGGTAACAGCCTCGATCAAGCTCGCGCCTTCGCCTCGTCGGGCGCGTTTCAGTGCCTGCGAGACAACATGACGAACGGCAATCACATCATTGCCGTCGACCTGTATGCCCTCGATACCCGCAGCAATTGCCTTTTGCGCCAGCGTCTCCGCCGCGGTCTGCTTGGCCCGTGGTACTGAAATCGCCCACTGGTTGTTGTTGATAACGAAAACGGCCGGAAGACGCCACAGGCCGGCCGCGTTAATCGCTTCGTAGAAGTCCCCCTTGGACGTTGCGCCATCACCGGCGATCGCGACAGCAACCGCATCACTCTTTGCCCTATGCAACGCGAACGCAGCGCCTACGGCGTGCGGAAGATGGGTCGCAACCGGCACACATATCGGGAAATCATGCCGGGCATCGGTGAAATCGCTACCGCGCTCATCGCCACCCCAGTAAAGTAGTAATTCCGTCATGCCGACGCCGCGCCAAAGCATGGCGGATTGCTCACGAAACGACGGCAGCAGCACATCGTCTGCGCGCATGGCAGCCGCAACTCCTACGCCGACCGCCTCCTGCCCGAGCGAGGACGCATAAGTGCCCAATCTACCGGTGCGCTGCAGCGCTACAGCCTTTTCATCAAAGCTGCGCGTTAGCAGCATCGCTCGATAGAGCGGCACCATCTCTCGGGCATCACGCGCGAATTCCGGTAAGATTCCGACAACACTGCCATCTTCGTTGAGAAACTTGTGACAGGTTATTTCACAGCCAGTCTTAAACGTCATCGACCTTTGCCCCTTACCTGCAGGCGATTATTGTTACCCTGCGGCCTAGTCGTCCTTATCAACGGCAATTTCTACACGGTTAAGAATATCACGCAGCAGGGCAATCCGGCTATCCGGAGCGTGATGCCGCTGGCGCGCCATTGCGTCATCGCCGTAAAGCCATTCGAACGCTTCGATAAGTTCAGCCTCGGTCGCACCGGTCTTGATGATCTCGATAATCCGACCTTCATCCAAACGGCCGGCTATTCGCCTGACGGCCTCGGCGGTCAAGTTGCTCATTATGTTGCCTCCCATTCGATTGCAAACATACATCAGTTGACAAGTGTCTTGCGCTTGTTGCGAACACTTCGCGTTGACGTGGGTCAATTACGCGCTGCGCGAGATCAGGTTTGATGCAGGTTCAGTTTCCACAGACAACGCATCGCGATGGCCAAAAATCTGAATTTGAGACTACAACCAGTGGCTCTGTCACCGGTGGAAATTGTCGAACGCAAAGGGATTGGCCATCCCGACACGATTTGTGACGCGCTGGCGGAGAACCTATCGCGCACGCTCTGCCGCTGGTACATTGAGCATACCGGCACTGTGCTGCATCACAATGTGGATAAGGCACTGCTGCGCGGCGGAACCGCCCGTGCCGAGTTTGGCGTCGGCGAGGTCATCGAACCAATCGACATCTATTTGGCCGGCAGGGCAACAGGCCGAGCTGGTGACATGGATGTGCCGATCGAAGAGCTTGCGGTGGAGGCCTCACGTGACTGGCTGAACCAGCATCTACATGCGCTCGATGCGCAAAAACATGTACGGATCCACTGTTTGATCCGGCAGGGTTCTGCCGACTTGACCGATCTGTTTGAACGTGCCGGCAAGCAGAAGGTTCCAAAGGCCAACGACACGTCGTTCGGCGTCGGCTATGCGCCGGTGAGCCCTCTGGAAGGGGCGGTGCTCGACGCCGGGCGCGCATTGGATGGGAGTGCCGGAATGCAAATGAGTCCGGCGCGAGGCGAAGACACCAAGATCATGGCGATCAGAGATAACGACGGCATCGAACTAACCGTCGCGTGTGCGATGATTGCCGCCCATGTCAACAGCCCGGAGGATTATCAAACTGAATGCAGCGGCGTGATCGATGATGTTGTGGATATTGTGACGCAGCACGGCATTTCACACCCGAAAATCGCAGTCAATGCCGCCGACGATCCCAAAAAGCAAAGCTACTATCTGACGGTGACCGGCACATCCGCCGAGAGCGGCGATGACGGGCAGATTGGCCGTGGCAATCGCGCCAGCGGTTTGATCACACCCTATCGTGCAATGAGCCTCGAGGCGGTTTGCGGCAAAAATCCGGTCAATCACGTCGGCAAGCTTTACAATGTTGCTGCCCGGGAGCTTGCCCGACGGCTAGTCAACGAGTGCGATCTTGTCGCAAGCGCACAATGCTGCCTGGTCAGCCAAATAGGTAGCCCGATCACCGAGCCGTCAATGATCGATATCGCAATTGGCACAAGCGACAATAGCCCACCAGACACTCAGCTTGAGCCAGTCATGGACATTGCCTCCAGCGTGCTGTCTGCCCTACCGTCGACGCTTGACCGCTTCATCAGCGGTGACGTGCAGCTTTACTAGGGCCTGTGAGCGATTGGAATTGTGGGACTGGCTTGACAGGATTGATTCAGGTCAAGTGTCTGTTTCAGAGTTGGAGTGTGAGGAGAAAGGACATGCTGGTATATTCGATGACGAACACGCTTGAAGGGAGTGGCCCCGCTATACCGCCCAAAGCTAGCCAGCGACAAAGTGGGCTGCACCAAGACCGCGACCCAAAATGTCCAAAGACCCTAGAGCGAGGTTGAAGACAATGCAGATTGAACCG
>JAEKFU010000679.1 GCA_016522385.1 Pseudomonadota bacterium | reverse complement strand
TCCTTGGTGTATATTAATTTTGCAATATAATCGTAATATTGCAAACTCATTTCATCGCGGAATTGTTCGTATACGTCCTGTCTTATTGACGTAAATACGTGTATATTTCGGTATGATAGACTTATTTCTCTGACCGAGCGAAATTGTCCATACATGCTATTGAACCAAAGCTCTGGTTCTCTCTCATAATAATCATCCAGGTTATCGAGAAAGACATAGATCGGGTCACGGATCATCTGGATTAGGTTTTCGAGTTCGAGATTCTCCTTTCGCAAAATTTCCAATCCGCCGCGACGGGCTGAGTCCAGCTTTGCGCCAATCTCGGTGTAGTAGTAATAAGGCCCCTTGGCGACTGGCGTGAGATCGGAGACATATCGGCTCAAGAGCTCACGCATTGATTTCCATTGGGATTGTTCAATCTCGTCAAGCCAGCTGTCGCCCATAGACCGGTGCGAGTCCCCACCTAGTTCAGAGACAAGCTGGTTGCGGAAGTGGTGTAAGATCGAACGAAAGATCGCGTGTTTCCAAACAGAAGCCCAGGCGAGGTTGCTTTCGCTGTTGTCGGAAATCGAATAATTGAAGTCCTTGCCGACATGCTGTGCGGCAGTCAGCCGGTCAACGGGGTTTCGAGGATCAGACGGGATACAGATGCCATCACCCTTGGACCGTTGATCGATGGCCTTTCGGAGCAAGAGCAACGTCTTGCCACTGCCCTTTGGCCCGACGACGTAGCGCTTCTGGTTGGTATCCAGAAAACTTCGAATGTTGAAATTTTTCACGATGCTGTCCAGGGCGTCCGGAGTGGCGAGTCCGGCATCTTCATGTCCAAAATCGCGCTTCATCGAATTGCTCCTTCAATTCGCTGAATGTTCTTGAAGCCCAAATTAGTATTTTGGCTCGTCTCTAACTAGGAGAAATGTCACTCTTTTTGAAAAAACGACCATTCATATGATGATTGGTAGTTTATGGATCATTCCTATTGTCGAGCGGCTGAGTTTGTTCGCGACGACAATTAGGTGGCTTTGCCATGAATTCTGTCTGCATCTCATTGCCAAGACCTCTCAGTGACCGGGCGCTCTCAACCCTCCATAGGTGGATTGTGAATGGAATGTTGAGCGAAGCGTCATTCTCCCTGCTCGAACGTCTGGCCGCGGATTGCTGCATGCACTGTTCGAGGAACGCAAGGTCGGTAGAGCCATCGACCAAAAAGACAAGTCACCGGGTAGACGCGCGCTCGAACAATTGTTCAGTTTCAAGCAGGCCGCCCTTTTTTCCCTGCCGAAGCCGCGCAAGTCCGTCGGCACGACCACGCTGGCCTCTATGAGGATTTCCACGGCGGCCTGCCAGGCGTTGAGAACCGTATGATACAGTTCAGCCTGTCGTTTCTGAAAGCCGATCACACGCAAAAACGACAGGCGACGCGGTTCTCTGTCCGGCTTCAATAATCGGCCAAACATGTGCAGCGAGATTCGATAAGCGCCGAACGGATTGTGGAGGCCCCGCTCAGTGCAACCCAGCAGTTTACGAGTGGCACCTAGAGCACGATCGAAATTGATTGAATCAATCAATTTCGTGAATCGTCCTCTAATTTATTAAGGTCGATCAGGTTTATCGATTTTGATTGAGTAAATCAAAGTCGATCCTGATCTAGCGAGGCAGGCCGAACCAAATTTGGATAGCGCTTCTTGCGCTATACACGTTCAATCTTATAGCCAAGTGCAATGATGGCCTTGAGCGTTTCCATGGCGGACTGGCGGTCATAGTCCTTTTCGGAGTCGGGCAGGTCACTGTAGGGAATCAAATCAGGATGCAGCTTGGCTGCGTCGTCTCTTTGGTGACCCCACGACCACCCTTGACTCATTCGAAGCTTAGCCCAGTTGTCATGCGCGTTCTCCGCAAGCTGTTCGGTCAGTCCGACCAAATCAGTGGGCAGGTGGATCAGCGCAGTATCAATTGGCTTGGGATCATATTGTGTCATGGCGGCACTGCAATACTCGTTTGATCCTGGACCAGTCAGCACAGCGAAAACACTAGCGGAGATGCGCCGTGCAATCAAACAGGTCAGTCCACAGCCTCGATCCCAACACTTGGGCGCTTAATCAAGTACATGGCAATGTGCGGCCTGCCATCAATCTTCTAGGGTGAAACCAATTTCGACTGTGACCTGCCATGTCGGTTTGATTTCTTCATCAATTGAACCGCGAATGCTTACCACTTCAAACCAGCGCAATCCCTTGAGGGACTTTGCGGCCTTGGAGATGGATTTCATAATGGCATCGTCAATGCTCGTTGCAGACGATCCAGTGACCTTGATTGATTTATAGATATGGTCGGACATGCGATGCACTCCTGCTGCAGGATTCTTTTTGGATGCAGTGAGACAACCATTGTGAATTCAGCATAGCAAAGGTGGATGCGCTGCCAAACTGCCGCCGAGTATCGGCTTTGTGTGTGAGCACCAGGTTACCAATTACAGCTTCGTGGCCTTGAACTTGAAAACCCGTAATGCCCCATGCTGGCACGTCTCGGACGATTCAATGTTTAGATGTGATCGTCCGCTGTTGCTCTAGCCTTGGACCTCAATACAATGCCCCGCCGCGCTAGATTTCTAGGCGCCGGCGGGGCTTCTGATTTCCAATCTGAACCGGTTGCCGGTTCTATTGCGAGGGTGGCAGCCGTAGCATGTATTCACCCACGTAAGTCAGTTGAATAGACTTGTTGAATGACGACCCGGAATAGCGTGATCGATTTGCTGCAGCTCGCTACCTGAGCCGTGGCCCCACCACAAGGCGAGGCCAGCATATTTGGTCTGGTGGACTCAAGCTCCTCTCCTTGCCTGTTAACTCCAGCATGGTCGTTTGCATTTCCGAACTGTATCCGCCAATTAGCAGTATTAAGTCTTGAACGTCAGATTGCGCGGTGCAGCCAACGACCTTCGCGCAGGATGGCAGCCGTTAACTGCGGAGTCAATGCTGTGAAGAGCTTGTTCAGCACTCCGGAAGGTTCACAGCCAACCCGCCAAGTGAGGTTTCCTTGTATTTTTCGCGCATGTCCAGACCTGTTTGGCGCATCGTTTCGATACAATTGTCCAGCGGCATGAAATGCGTTCCATCGCCATGCAATGCCAGAGACGCCGCAGTCACCGCCTTGATCGCGCCCAACCCGTTCCGTTCAATGCAAGGAACCTGCACCAAGCCTTTTGCCGGGTCGCACGTCATGCCTAGGTGATGCTCCAGCGCAATTTCGGCTGCGTTTTCAATCTGAGCATTCGAGCCGCCCAAAGCTGCGCACAGACCTGCCGCCGCCATCGCTGACGCCGAACCCACCTCGGCCTGACAGCCGCATTCAGCACCGGAAATCGAAGCATTGTGTTTGATCAATCCGCCAATTGCCGCAGCTGTGAGGAGAAAGTCTCGAATGCCTTCATTGCTTGCCCCGACGCAATGGTCCCGGTAATACCGGATAACTGCCGGCACCACGCCGGCGGCACCGTTGGTGGGTGACGTTACCACGCGCCCGCCGCTAGCGTTTTCTTCGTTGACGGCCATGGCGTAGGCACACAACCAGTCATTCGCGACATGGGGCTGGACGGAATTACTGCCCTTTTGAGCCTCCAGCCGCTCGCGGATTGCCTTGGCGCGCCGCTTGACGCCCAGTCCGCCGGGCAGCTCGCCTTCCAGGCGCAAGCCTCTGTCAATGCAGCTGTTCATCGCCTCCCAGATAGCATCCAGCCGGCTGTTGAACTCTGCCGCAGGTAGAGCTGTTTGCTCGTTTGCTCGCTTCATTTGCGCGATGGTCAGTCCACCCTCCTCTCCCATGCGCAGCATCTGTGCGGCAGACCCGAAGGGATAGGGATAGCCGACAGCTTCCTTTTCTTCACGCAGGTCTTTCGGTGCCTCGACCTTTGAGGCCAGGAAGTCGCGCTCGGTGACCACGAAACCGCCACCGATGGAAAAGTAGGTCTCATGCAGTAGCAGCTGCTCCTGATTGTCATAGGCCATGAATTTCAGACCGTTCGCATGTTCAGGTAGGGCCGGGCCGAAATCGAACACGAGGTCAATCTCCGGATCGAATCTGATTTCCGATAGGCCTTCTGGCTGGATCGTTTTCCGGGTCCGGACCTCGGCTTCGTGGATCTCCGCAGCATCCGGGTCCAGAGTGTGAGGTTCGAACCCAATCAGCCCAAGGATCACCGCTCTGTCCGTGGCGTGACCCTTTCCGGTAAAGGCGAGTGACCCATGCAAGGACACGCGGAGCCGCGCCACTTCGCCATAAGAGCCGAGGCGAAAAAGTTCAAGAAAGCGCGCGGCCGCAGTCATGGGCCCCATCGTGTGTGACGACGACGGTCCTATCCCGATCTTGAAGATGTCAAAGACACTTAGAAACATGGATTTGCTCCAGCATAGAAACGACCCGAGAATCCCTCGGGATTGCAGCGGTGGTCAAGATCGAAGTGCGTTACCAGAATAAGGCACTACACGGATGACCTGATGCTCCAAGAGAGAGCTGAAAGCTGGTGCATTGTCAGCAATAGCGTTTTACGTGCTGGACGAGCAATCGCCCAAGCGGCGGAACAGGGACTACCCGCTGCCAATCTTGGCCGGTCGAACACAGACGGGCAGATAAGTCAGCGTCTCCTCTGGTACAACCCGGACCGATGGCATGCTGATCGGTCAGCCGGGTGTTTGCCGAATGACCGCCATTCGATATTCGACGCCTGTTTTTGCAGCAATTTCAAATACGTAGAAGCCGGCAACGGACTCTTCAGGGCGTAGGCCGAAGTGTTTCGGGTTGGCCGATAGCAAACGCCCATCAGGGTGAGTGTAAGCAAGGTTACGCGTAGACAGCGATTGGTTCGCCGATAGCATCGAGCATTGGAACAGAACCGACACCCGGACCTGACGGGGCAAATATGCGACCTGCTCTCACAATGGGCGGGTTGTCGACCGTGCCCTTTTTCAACCCCTTCGGGTTGATGACCGAGCGGATGGCGCGCTCTGGTGTCGAGTGGCCCATATGGGCAACGACGGCACAGGCATGTTCGCTGTAGTAGGACGAGTCCTGGATCTCCATGGGCACATGCAGATGAACGCACAGGTCGCGAATGACCCGCATCTTTGAGATGCCGCCCACCTTTGCCAATTTGAGGTTGAGCCCGTCGAGGACCCCGTCCTCCTTGGCGCGCAGCAAGACGCCCACATCGGTTGCCGTTTCATCGAGGATCAGCGGCACGCCGGTCGTGCGCCGCACCTCGCGACATTCCTCGTAGGTTGCGCACGGTTGTTCGAAATAGACATCGATGTCCCCCATGGCTCTGGCAACTCGGATCGCCTCGTCGACGCGCCAGCCGGCATTGCCGTCATACTTGAGTGACTCACCTGGCCGCATGCGCTCTCCCATCCACCTGAGATAGGTAATGTCCTTCGACACATCGCCACTGCTCTTGCCCGAAAATTGGATGAGTCCGTTTTCGCGGTGTGCCGCCATTGCAGCTTCCAGCTCATCGCCAGGCTCGGGTGGCACAGAGCCAACGACATGCGGTTCCGGAGTGATCATTCCACCCAGGAGCATGTAAAGTGGTGTATCCAGCGATCTCGCCAGGATATCCCAGCAGGCAACGTCGAGTGCCGTTTTCACATAGGGATGGCCGGTCATCTCGAAGTCCATCAAACCGTTGATCGCGCCCACCATACGCGGATCGCGGCCGATCAGTTGCGGTGCGAGTTCATCGAGCCCTGCGCGTACTCCTCGTGCATAGGCCGCAACGAAGTTCGACCCCCAGGGTACGCTGTCGCCCCAACCCTCGATCCCGGCATCGGTTTCGATGCGCACGTAAGTGATGTCGAACACCGACATGACGCGGTCGTGCGAGATGGTCGCCGGCTTGATTGGAACGTCTACCTGATAGACGCTGATCCTGGTTATTTTCATGCGGCCGAATCCTTGTCCGTTTCAGCGCTCAGTCAACGAAGACCGGGTGTGGATGAACGGCGTTGAACAGATAGCCGCCGGCGTTGAAAGGAACCGTTTCAGGCTGGGTTCGGCCGGCGCGATTCGTTGCCCGCGTCATCAGCACGTGTCGTCCCGGCGTGGCGCGCCAGGAAAAATGGAACCGAACCCAGCCGTATTTCTCAATCGGACCGGTGAGTTGGGCTGACCGCCAGGTCTTGCCCTGATCATCGCTCCAACACACCTCATTAATCGGACTGCGCGGCGAACGGGCAAACCCGTGAATTGTATGATCGCCGGCAGTCAGTCTTGCCGGCCACGGCAGCGCGAGGCTGCTCTTGAGGTTCTGTTCGGTAATCGGTATCCCCTCCTCCGGCCAATTGTCGCCCTTGAGCACATAGAAATCCGTATTACGTGTGACCTGCATTGGTGTGGCGGACACTTCGATCTCGCGGACCCACTTCACGCTATAGGCGCCGATCCACCCGGGTACGATGACCCGGACGGGAAACCCGTGATCCGGTGGCAATGGCTCGCCGTTCATCTCCAGGGCGAGAATCGTGTCCTCGTCCATCGCCTTGTTGACCGGGATGGGGATCTTGATCTCGCCCTCGTGGGCATCGGTCTCAGAACCTTTTGGGCAGACATGATAAGCGGTGTCCTTGATGCCGGCCCGGTCGAGTACATGACGTAGGCAAACGCCGCGCCATTCTGCCATCCCGACGCCGCCCAGCGTCCACATCACGTCGGGGATGTCGGTCGGATTGTTGAGCTGCTCGCCCGTCACGTCCAAGAATAGCGAGCGATGGTTTCCGGCACATTCAAGAACCGCCGGCACGGTGCGATGCGGCATGGCTGCAAGATCGTTGTAGTTAAGACGCAGATCATTCGAAACACCATCTCCGATGATGCGCAGGACGTAACGCTGGGCATCGATCCTGGGCGTGCTGCCACTGTTGCAAACGAAGAACCGGTCGTTAGGCGTAAGGTAGTCACCCTGTTGATGCAGCGGCAGCTCAAGCGAGCGATCGAGCACCATCATGCCGGTTGCGTCTTTTACCCAGTAGGCCATTACCTGATCTGCTTATCTTGCTTGAACTGTAATTCGCAGGCATTAGGTTGCGTCTTGTCAAGCGGACGTTCGCGAAACGCAGAACCGACACAACAAGAGGGGTGCATGATGGCAGCCGAAATCCCGTCTGAGATGTCCGCAGTACAGCTCATAGGCCATGGCGGGCTTGAGATGCTGCACTTTCGCAGCGATGTTGCAACGCCGGTGCCGGGGCCAGGCGAGGTTCTCATCAAGGTCGCGGCTGCAGGGGTCAACAATACCGACATCAACACGCGCATCGGTTGGTACTCAAAGAAGGTCAAGGACGCGACCGACGAGGGTGGTGCGGAAGGCTTCGATGAAGTCGACGACGACGATGCCACGTGGTCCGGCGTGCCTATGGTGTTTCCGCGCATCCAGGGGGCCGATTGCTGCGGCCGGATCGTGGCGGTCGGTGACCGCGTAGAGTCATCGCGGATTGGCGAGCGGGTGATCGTTAGGAACATGCTGCGTAGTTACGTCGACTATCGCCCTTTTGAGTGTTGGACATTCGGTTCGGAGTGCGATGGCGGATTTGCCCAATACGCCAAAGCGCCATCGCGCGAAACCCACAAGGTGGAGTGTGACTGGTCCGATGCCGAACTGGCCTCGATCCCGTGCGCCTACTCAACCGCAGAGAACATGCTGCACCGAGCGAATGTTGATGCCGAACGCGTGCTCATCACCGGCGCATCGGGGGGCGTCGGTTTGGCCGCCATACAGCTCGCCAAGCGTCGTGGCGCTCATGTCATCGCAGTGGCCAGCGCATTGAAGGCGGACGATGTTCGCCAGGTTGGTGCCGATGAAGCCATCGACCGCAATTCCGATATGGTCGAGGCCGTCGGGCGAAACTCTGTCGATGTTGTCGTCGACCTCGTCGCCGGTGATGCCTGGCCGAGCCTGTTAGATGTCCTGAAGCTCGGCGGACGCTATGCCACTGCGGGGGCTATTGCCGGTCCGCTGGTAGAGCTGGATGTCCGCACGCTCTACCTGAAAGACCTGACACTGATCGGCTGCACTTTCCAGGAAGACGTCGTGTTCGAGAACCTGGTCACTTACATAGAGCGCGATGAAATCCGCCCCCTCGTTGCCAAGACCTTTCCGTTGAGCGACATCGCTCAGGCCCAGGAAGAATTCCTGGCCAAGAAGTTCACCGGCAAGCTCGTTCTTGTTCCGCCTGCATGAACGCATCGGCTCATGAAGGTCACCCGCATAGATGTCTATCAGGTCGATCTGCCCTACGCCGGAGGCATCTATCGCCTGTCCGGGGGCCGCACCTACGACGGCTTCGATGCCACCATCGTGCGGCTTTCAACCGACGCCGGATTTGACGGTTGGGGGGAATCGACACCGTTCGGGCCAACATATGTTGCAGCCCATGCAGCCGGCGTACGTGCCGGTATCGAGCTGCTCGCGCCGGTGCTCCTTGGCCAGGACCCGCGGCACCTGGATCGCATCAACGATGCCATGGACAGCGTTCTCACAGGCCAGCGTGCCGCCAAGACTGCCATCGATGTCGCCTGCTGGGACATCCTCGGCAAGTCGACACAGATGCCGGTCTGTGATCTGCTTGGCGGCAGGATCGAGGGTTTGGTTCCTGTCATCTCCTCAATTGGTAGCGACGACCCGGATGCCATGCGTGAGAATGTCGACCGGCATCGTGTAAACGGGTTTTTGGGACACTCGATAAAGATCGGCGCCAGCACTGAAGAAGGTGGCCCGCAACTGGATGCCGAACGTATCAAGGCATGTCTGTCGGACAAGACGCCTCAAGAGTGGTTTCTGGCTGATGCAAATGGCGGGCTGACCGTGGAGCATGCGCTGCGCATGTTGCAGCTCCTGCCTCAGGGGATGGACTTTGTGCTGGAAGCCCCCTGTGCGAGCTGGCGCGAAACGCTCTCGTTGCGCCGACTTACCTCCATCCCCATCCTGCTCGACGAGTTGGTTGAGAGCGAGGAAGATCTCATCCACGCCATCAGCTGTGATGCCTGTGACGGCATCGGCCTGAAAGTTTCCAAACAGGGCGGCCTCACTCGCATGCGCCGCCATCGCGACATCTGCCGGGCCGCCGGTCTCATCGTCAGCATCCAGGACACGGTCGGCTCAGAAATTGCGTTTGCCGCCGTATTGCATGCCGCCCAATCAACACCAAGACATATGCTGCGATGTGCGCTGGACACCCGATCGATGGTTGCCAAGTCGCTCGCCCGGTTCGATGCGCCATTAAAGGATGGTGGCGTTGCAGCGCCGAATGAACCAGGTCTGTCCATCACGCCGGAGCTGGTCACCCTTGGAGACCCAATCGCCACTTATGGGGTTTAGTCATGAAGATCAATCGCCTCGACGTTTTCCAGCTCGACATCCCGCTGGAGAAGCCGAAACGGTATCCCAACAAGACCTATGAAGCGCTTGATGACACGGTCGTCCGGCTGGAGACGGATACCGGTCTGGTTGGTTGGGGCGAGGTGTGCCCGATTGCGTCGACCTATCAGCCGGAACACGCCCTTGGCGTACGCGCGGCAATCGAAGAGATGGCGCCGGGACTGATCGGCCAGGACCCGACCCAGACCGATTGCATCAATGACACAATGAACAAGTGGCTGATGGGCGGTGAGTACGCCAAGTCCGCCATTGACATTGCTTGCTGGGACATAACTGGCAAGGCCTACGGCAAGCCGGTTTATCACCTGATCGGCGGACGCCGGCAGGATAAGGCCCGCGCTTATCCTGAGATCGAGATGGGACCTGTCGAGACGGTGCAAGCCCGGATGGAACAATATCGCGGTGAAGGTTTCACCCACTTCCAGCTAAAGGTAGGCCGGGGAAGCAATCTTGAATTGGACATCGCCCGTATTCGCAAGGCAGGCGAGTGCATCCGGCCCGGCGAAACCCTCGTCGTTGATGGCAACAAGGCCTGGAAGACCCATCAAGCGCTACGCATATTGCGGGCCACCGAAGACATCGACTTCTACATAGAGCAGCCCTGTTTGACCTACGAGGAATGCCTTGCCATTCGCCGACAGGTGCGCCAGCCAATGATCCTTGATGAATGCATGACGGACATCAAACTCTTGTTGCGCGCCCTGGCCGATAATTGCTTCGAGGGTATCGGTTGCAAGATCACCCGTGTCGGCGGCATCACCGGCATGCGCCTCATCCGCGACGTGTGTACTGCGGCGGGAAAGATCATGACGGTAGACGACGCCTGGGGCGCAGATCTTTCCGCTGCAGCGCAGGCACACATGGCCGTTTCGACCTCTGAGAGCACGTTCGCCGCCACCTATGTGTCGACCTATTTCTCCAAACTTCGTTACGACGAAGATGCGCCCATGGTTGTCGATGGCTTTCTCAATACCAATGAGAAGGCCGGACTGGGCGTGGATCCGGATATGACCGTGTTGGGTGAACCGCTACACACCTACACGTGACCGCCCCGGATGTCTCTTTCTGGCCTGTCTCGCACCGATGGCATGTTGATCAGTCCGACCCGTTGCCGTGCATGAAACACTGCAGACTGGTAACCTGCCTCACATGGTTCATTGCTGCACGGGTATGCAAGGAGAGCCAATGTGAAGTTCGAACGAACAGGCGTGATACTTTGCACCGAAAATTACAATGAATGCGTCGCGTTCTACGCAAACGACTTGCAGCTTCCGATACGAGAAGTTCTGCACGACGGGCACTCGAAACTAACCGTCTTCGATTTCGGAGCGGACACGTATCTCATGATTGAAACGGGCGGTGAAGCCAGACCAGCGGGAAAGACAATCAAGCAAAATCCAGTTTGGTTGAGGTTCAATGTGATTGATGTTGAAGCAGCGGCGGCCGAACTCGCCGAAAGGGGCGTCGATGTTGCCATACGGAGGGAAGTCTGGGGGACCGTTGGCGACTTCAAAGACCCGGATGGAAACATCTGCTCGCTACGCGAAGTGACACCGAATGAGCCGCCCTACTGACATCTGTCACTGGCACGAAGCTGCCGTTCAGTTGGCAGTCCGACCAATTCCGCTTTGGTCCGCATTTCGGACGATATCGGTTACGAGTTCTGCTTTCGCAGCGCGAAACTGTCTCTTCTTTGCAAAGTACGTTCACGTTTCGAGCCGGTGGTTGGACTGCGACAGACGAACAAATTGAACCTCTTTCGACATGTCGCAGTTGACTATTTTACAGCGCTGCCGTTACGCGCTAGTCTATCTTTGGATCAGGCCACGTCCTAAAGCCGAAGCTGAACTGCATGGACCGAAGAAGCACCAATCAGTTTCGCACACTCAGATGCCTGAATCGAAATCGCTGAACCCGATTCCGCAGAGTGGCCAGGGCGCAGTTGCCGGTTAGGCGACGTTCATGTGCGGCCATCATAAGCGTGCCTAACCTTAACTCCGAACGCCTAACCACCAAGATCAGCGGACACGAAGCTGCGCATGATTGCAGTTTCGCAAGCGTGTCCAACAGCGGAGGAATCTCAAATGACTAATCGAAATGGTCCAAACAGTATTGAACACCAGAACACCCAGTACGACTCGATATCAGAAACCGATCGGCTAGCAGTGATCAACGCCCTCAAGAAGGGTGCAACTCGTCGCGAAGTGATGTCTTGGCTCATCGCGATGGGCGCAACGATTGGTGCTGCCAGTTCCATGGTGACTGCCGTCGGCGAAGCGATCGCGGCAACGCCTAAGAAAGGCGGCAATGTACGCTTCGCCGCGGATTTGCACGGCCCTTCGGATACTCTTGACCCGATCAGCTTCACTTCGACAATCGACTATGTCCGCGGACGGGCTATCTACAATAGCCTCGTTCAACTCGACGACGATATCACGTCGCAACCCGAACTAGCGGAGTCTTTCGAGGCCAATAAGGATGCAACCGAGTGGACGTTCAAAATCCGCAAAGGCGTGGAGTTCCATGACGGCAGCAAACTGACTGCCGATGACATCATCTACTCTATGAATCGCCACCTGGGTAAAGACTCGACGTCAAATGCCAAGACACTTGTAGCATCCGTCAAAGAATGGAAAAAGCTCGACAGCCATACCGTCAAAGCCATTCTCGACAACCCGAATGCCGACCTGCCGGCGGTTCTTGGGACTTTCCACTTCAAGATCCTCAAAGACGGCTGGACCGATTTCCAGAAGCCGGTCGGCACCGGGCCGTTTGTGCTTCAGGAGTTCAAGGCAGGTGTCCGCTCGGTCACCACACGCAACGACAACTATTGGCGCGATCCGCCCCATCTCGACCAGATTGAAATCTTTGGCATCACCGACAAAGTGGCAAGAGTGAACGCGTTACTGGCCGAAGATGTTCAATTGATGATGGCGATTGACCCCAAGGCCATCGGTCAGGTCGAAGGCAGCGCCAACGCGGAGATCATGTCGACGCCCACTGGTGCCTATATCGGCATCTGCTGCATGAAAGATAAGGCACCGGGCAGCAATGACGACTTTGTGCTGGCAATGAAATATCTGCAGCGCCGCAAGCGAATTGTGAAAACCATCCTCAAAGGACACGGGGTCGTTGGCAATGATCATCCAATCAGTCCAGCCTATCCCGACCATTGTGCTGATGTCCCGCAGCGCCCGTTCGATCCGGACAAGGCAAAGTTCCATCTGAAGAAGTCAGGTGTAACATCTGCGGAAGTCTATTCAGCCGATGTCAATATTGGAATCACAGACACCGTGTTGCTGATGCAGCGCGAGGCGGCCAAGATCGGCTTCAACCTCCAGGTCAAGAAGGTGCCGACAGACGGGTACTGGGGTGCGATCTGGCTGCAGAAACCCATCAATGTGGTGACCTGGAATATGCGTCCGACAGCACATGCGATGCTGTCGATCGCCTTTGCACCGGATGCGCCATGGAACGATACGGTTTGGAAGAACGAGCGCATGGGCGAGCTCCTTCGGCTGTCCGCCGCCGAGACGGATGCCGCCAAGCGCAAGGCGATGTTCTGTGAGATGCAGATGCTGATCTGGGAGGGTTCCGGAATGGTGATCCCGGTCCATATCAATTTTGTCGATGCCAAGCTGAAGAAACTCAAGGGGATCGGTCGTTCACCGCTCGGCGCCTGCAGTGCTTCCGAATGGCCGGAATT
>JAEKFU010000598.1 GCA_016522385.1 Pseudomonadota bacterium | reverse complement strand
GCCGTCATCTGGACCAGAGGTCACCGACCGGTCCTGACGACGGCAACCCGACAATCAAGAATAACGGGCGGTAAACTGGTTTTTTCAGCAAATCTAGTGAACACATGAATGTGTTTTTGAATTGCTGAACCAATTTGAGCCGTCAAGAGTGTCCGGCATATCCGCCGGACCGGGCCAAAGAGCCATAATAAGGCCCCGCGCGGTACTCATCCGGCGGGGCCATTGATTTGCCGATGTTGATCAAAAAGAGCTTCAACTAACAGACTTTGACACGTCTCCAGCGGCGCTTCCAGCGGCACTTCCGGCGGCCATAGTCGTTTATCCAGCACACTTTGCGGCGCACCCGCCGACGCTCCCAATGGCAACGCGGCGTATAATCGCCGTAGTAGTTGTGTTGGTATTCGTGACCATAGGCAGGGTAGCGTGGGTAATACGGATCGCCCAAATAGACTTTTACGCCGGCGACGGCTGCCGGCGCTGCCACGGTCAACCCTGTGACCGCTACGGCTCCGGCAACCACCAGCCCAAAGAACGTTTGCTTGATCATGATGTGTCTCCTCTGGCCAGACCTGCTTGGGTCGTTATAGCGCTACCGCTGGGCGAGGTCTGAAAGTAGGGCACCCGGTAACGCGCTTTGTCGACACTAGGCTAACACGATCTCACGACAATTATGAACCGTACGTGATCAATTTGTTCACGTACGGTTCATATTGATCGTGATCTGGCATTCCGCGCACATCGTTTTCGAGTTCGGTGAGCATGCTGGCTCGGATCATGTACGCTCGCTTGGTCGAAACTCACGAGACAACAACGCGTCGCCGCCGGTTTAGTCGGTGCCCATGCTCCTGCAGCGTAACGACCGCGTGCTCGTAACCGATTGCAACGGCCTGATCGAAGGCTTTCCAGTCTCGAATCTCAATCTTGCCGAGCGGTGGGTCGATCACAAGGTCCGCATCGCTAGCTTGCTGGCGGTTCTGTTGTTCCCCCGACACGGTGCCGGCGCGCATCAGCACTGATATGATTGGTGGTTTCAACAAACGCCTGATCGACAGTGAGCCGGTTTCATGGCGCAGCCACTCCGGATCCAGCGCTAGATCGCGGGCCACATCGACAACCGCAATCGGGCCGCGGTGTAGACCGCGCATGACGTCGACCGGCAGATTGTTAATCACCGCCCCGTCTGCCAACACGCCATCGTCGGTGATGACCGGGGGTAGGATGCCGGGCAGCGCAATGCTTGCCCGAAGCGCGTCGACCAGTTGGCCGCGATTGTGCACCACGACCTTGGCAGTGGTCAGGTTGGACGACACGCAGTAGTAGGGCTTCCAGGTATCGGGGATTTCGACGTTGCCAAAATTCTCGCGTAACAGGCACTCCACCTTCCTGCCACGAACCAGCGAGATGATAGGCAGGGAATAATCGGACAATGGGTTCGATTTCACGAACGTCTCGCGGATGCGCTCGGTGAGTTCATCGACGCTCCAGCCAACCGCTATACCTGCAGCTATGATTGCCCCCATGCTGCTGCCTCCGACAAAATCAATGGCAATACCAGCTTCCTCAAAGGCCCTAAGAGCGCCGATATGAGCATAAGCGCGCGCGCCGCCGCCACCGAGCACCAGACCGACGCCGCGACCGCCGATGACCCGTGTCAGCCGATCCCAATCAGCACTGTTTGTGGTTCGGATGTGAAAGTGTCGGTTGACCGGCAACCGGTCGAGCCACTTGCCGGTTGCTACCGGTTGGTCGGCATTGCCACGATGCAGCAGTACTAGATCGAGCAGCTGATGTTGGGCACGCTGCTCAAGCAGGTCTTCGGGCAGGTTGGAAACCGCCGGCTGGCTGGCGTGGGCGACCATCAGGATCCGGTCAGCCTGCCGAGCACAAATCCGCACCCACCCTTCACGACCGTCCCCCGCACACAAGATGACATGATCGTGTTTGTCTTCCTGCGCCGTGAACCAGGCACTAGCCCGCTTGGCATGGCGCTTGTCGATGATGGCTGCCTTCAAACCCTTGTCTTTAAGTCGCTGCGCCAGCGCGTCGGCGACCGGCGGGATGTCAACATCGGCAGAGCATGGCAGAAGTGCCACGGTCTTCGGCTCGAGCAGGTGATGCGAGCCGTGCAATGCCTGACGCAGCCGGTGCACGAGTAACCGGTTAAGACCGACCATCAGCGTCGGCTGCTCCTTTAACAGGCGATCAAAGTTCGCCTTGCTGAGCCGCATCAGGTCGCAATCACGAATGGCGATCACCGTCGCCGACCGAGACTGATTGGAAATGACACCCATCTCGCCGACAGTTTCACCATGCCGGATGATTGCAACTAGCCGCAATCCGTCCGCTGCATTCGGGATGTAAACCCCAAGCGAGCCGGACAACACCAGATATAGTGCATCTCCTGGGTCATCGACTTCGAACAGCTTCTGTCCGGCCGCCAACGACAGCCAGTCGGCATGAGCCTCAAGTGCCTTGCGCACCTCAGGATCCAATGCGTTGAGAAAGTCGTGACGGTCGGTCATGTTCACTGCGACCCTGGATTTAAGGGCGGGCTGGGCAATTGTTTGCGCGGTTTTGCGCCCGCGTCCCGCTCTCACGTTTGAGAACGGCGTCGTCGATCAGTCGTGCTGACAAAACGTCATAGCAACCTTGCCGGCAAGTCAACAAGGTCAACGATTTCGTGACGAAGCCGGCGAAATGGGCAGTGTTGAACGGGTATCTTCTTGCGCTGCCGCTAATGATCTCCGTGCGCGGCTTTCGGCATCGCATCCATTGCCAGCTGCCCAAACTCAACAAAATCCGACCGGCGCGGTGAGGTCGCACGCGACGCCAGGCCAACGGTCCGTTTTGGTTCGATTCGCCCGAAGCGCTTCAGCTTGATCTGTTTGTCCTTGGTCTTCCAGATCGATACACATATTCGGCAGTAAGGTCGTGCCCAGTCCGTTGGCAACCATCTGCACGTTGGTTGATCTACTGGGTATTCTCCAGCGTATAGCGCTGGCATCGCTGAACAAAGCCCCAGGACAGTCCAAGGAACGTTTCACGGGCATACCACCGGCAACGCTCAACATAAGGTCCTTGGTCCGGCCCCTTCGTGCGCACATGGCCATCGTCGAGCACCCGGTCGCCCGGATACCGACGGTTCAGGTTGATCTTGTCACCATAACGCAGTTCCGCGCCTTCCGTTATTTCAGCCCGTGCACCGTCTGGAAATGTCGTAGCAATCCACACAACCGAAATGCCAATCACAAGACAATTGCGCATTGAGATCTCCTTCAGAGCAATCAAGCGACAGTTTCATTATAGTGCAGCTGGAAGGTGGCGAGAAGGAGGTTCCGGCCAAGAGGGCCTAAGCATGCGGGACCTGAAGGACGTGGATTTGTTCGTCTGGGCTTCCAGTTCCACGCCCATCTGC
>JAEKFU010000571.1 GCA_016522385.1 Pseudomonadota bacterium | reverse complement strand
AATGTCTGCAGCACCTCTAGTAACCTCCGTCAGGCCGAAGGTGAATTTCGACCCGAAACAGACTCTTTGAGGGGTTACATTTAAGGCGCCGCCGGCTTACTTTTTCATTGCTCACACCAGGCGACCGGATTTGGACCATCAAATGATTCCACATGAGAAAGAAACGCTCTAATCAGGCCGAGCTGGAAGCCCGTCACGGATGCGCTCGGAGAATTCGCTGGGCCCCGCGGCCTTCGCTCGCTCATTGATGTGGCTGCGCCGGCGCAACTCATCAAACGACATGGTGTTGTTGATCGTGCCGTGCTCATAGCCCGCTTCGTCCAGGTAGCCGTTTACCAGCACGCGCCAGTCCCACGGCGCAGGCACAACGTGCTTGACGTGCTGTCGGATTGATGTGGTGCAGTTGTGTACCAGAGCGTTGTACCAGGCCGGCGAGTTGTGCAGGGCGTTGACGGATTTCAGATAGTCGAGGAGCAGCGCGCGCGCCTTCTCGGGGTCACCGCGCAGTCGGTAGAGGTAGACGTTCTCGTCCCGGAAGTTCGTGCGCACCCGGGCAACATCGTCCTCGGTCGACACTACATAGTAAAGCTCGAAGTGCCGGAAGAACCCGCGCACGGCGGAGTAGGACTCCCCCTTCTCCTTGCGCGTCTCGATGGAGATGGTGAGCGGAGGTCCGCCGTCGAAGTCCCAGCTTACAAAGGTGTGAGCGATCAGTGGCGAGCCCCAGTGTGATATGAACAGGTCCACGCCCTCGATCTTCGACAGATCATAGGAGCGGGTCTCCCAGCGCTCGGTGAAGTCGGTGTCGGACCGGTACTCGAAGTCACGCACGTTGTCGAGAGTGACGATGTCCCCCTCCACGCGCGCTGACGCCAAACGTGCGACCTCGGGCTGCCAGTCGCGCTCATTACTCGGTGCGATGGAGAGCCACCAGCCGAGCACGACCGCGAACGGCACGGCGTAGAGCATGGCGCTTCGGGTCACGGGCCGAAACCGCACGAGGATAATCGCTGTCAGCACCACATAGCCAGCCACAAACAGGCCGGCGAGCGGCCGCGCGGCCGGGCCGTCGATCCACAGCGCGGCGCAGGTCCACAACACCGTGACCAGGACAGTGAGGTAAAGCGTGAAAGAGAACAGCTCCCGGATCATCCGCATCGACCTATTTCCGGCTTCGATTCACTCGCACTTGCCTGGGCACGAACCACAATAGCCCCGCCGGCTTCCCCAATGCCATCATCTCGTTTTGGACTGGAAGAGGTCTCTTACTTCTGCAGGTCTAGTCGCGGCGATTGAAGTTGTACCTGCGCTCCCATGGCTCCACGTAGCCTGGCTTATGCCGGATAATGTAATTGTCACGGTCCTCAAAGCTGACCCGTGTGGCGCCGTCCAGCTTTTCGCGAAGACCTTGCAGATACCATTTCATGAAGTGATCTCGCACACTGACAATACCGAAGAACGACTTGAGTGATCCCTGAGACAATTCAAATGTCTCCTCTGCCGAGAGATACACATAGTACGGCCCACTAAGCAGATTGACGGCCGGTCCAATATGAGCAAATAGCTGTTCGTCCTGCTTGGTCGCGTCTGGAACCAAGACAACCCCGTCATTCTGGTAGACGAACCTCAGCAACGGTAGGTTTCTGTAGGCCTTGGCGCCGGCCGCGTCGGTGAATTTCGGCTGTCCGAAGGTATAGATAACACCGAGTCTGACTTTGTCGTGGCGCAGATAGATTCCCAGGATGGCCGCCACCGCACCGCCCAGGGAGTGGCCCGTCAGGTAGGTCTTATAGCCTCGCTTAAGACGCGGCCTTACGTCTGCGTAGATCGCCTCCGCAGCGGTTTTGAAACCGCGGTGCATAAGGATTCCGGTTTTTTCATCCCGGACCCCGAACGTGTCCGTATCGAGACCCCAGTTGACGCGGCTAACCGTTCCACGCACGGCGATGGCCTGTATTCTGCGCTTGTGATTATAAATGATGGCGTATTGTACGTCATTATTACCGGGCGTTTCGACGAATCCAGACAGGCCCCTCTCAGTTATCTTTCCAAGGATGCGCGATCTGCCTTTGTAGACGCCATTCGACAGCTGTGCGGCGTGATAAGCAAGCTTGAAGTTTAATCTCGGAGAATTGGCTGCGAGGACGGTTGAGGAACCCGCCGCTACCAAACCCAGCAAAACTGCAGCCACGAGTGCGCTAGCAAAACGCAACCTGAACATGAACCGTTCCTCTCTCAAAATAACAAACCAGACGTCAACTGGTTTCTACCGCCAGATGGCTACAAGCTCAAGCAACAGGGTACAAATGTCTCAAATAAGGATAACGTCACCGAAAGAACCATCCGTTATGCCAAGCCGCGATGGTTTAGGCCGTGTGGACGGATTTGATCAAGATGAAGCTGGCCGCGCGGGCGACAAAGGATGCGAAGTTTCTTTTGGTCTTCTCGCAGCGTAGCGCGATCCGTTTGAACCGTTTTATCTTACTGACGGCCTATTCAATGCGGGCGCGGCTCCGGTATCTGAGCTGAAGCTTCCGCAGTTCCCTCAACACCGGACATGTTGAGGTCCATCTGTGCACGGAGACTTTTAGCGCATTGCAGACGCAATTCGGCTTTGGCGGGACTTCCGCAGGGGGTCAAAAACGGTCCTGACGGCCTGCTGACATCGAGGTCCGTTATCAGGGGTTGAACAGACGAAATCGCTGCAAGAACGGGCATCAAATTTCGAACGTCGGTTATTGGCTCAACAACAGACCACTTGGAAAACGGGCCTACACTTCCGTTGCAAGCCTGTCTTACGCAATGAAAAGGCAAGTCTGCCACGGCTTCAGCGTTTGGCCCTGAGGCCCCGCAAGCTCATGACTGGCATCTTTGACGCCTTGACCGAAGCTTTGCCATTCGAAATGCTTCAGATTTACTGGAGCTGGAACTCATGATGGGGAACGTTTGCATGGTAATATGGCCCATATCGCACGCTTGGCGGTCGCGGTTCATTACAGTCAAAAAATATCTGAGAAGATGAGCCCCGCTGATTGCCCAATAACTGGCGAGCCCGCTTTGCGGCTGATACAGACCGTGCCAGTGAAGCTGCTGAAACTGATTTGGAGGTACGTTGGGCTAACGGATGTTTCGGAGCTGTTCGTCGGGATTGACCAGATCGCACTATGGGAGTCGCCCTGTGGTCTTGCCTTTTTCTCGCCTGCAGTTGCTGGGGATGAAACGTTCTACAAGACGCTCTACGGTCGTTTCAAAGCGCACGAGAAATTGGCCGAGATCTCTGCTGAGCGGCCGGAATTCATCGCCGCAGCGCGTCACGTATCTGAAGGCAGTCAGCTGCTGGACGTGGGCTCGGGCGGTGCAGGATTCCGGCAGCATGTCGAACACGCCAAGTTCACCGGACTTGACCCCTACGCGGAGACTGAAGAGCCTGGATCGGGCGTGCTGTGCGAACACGCGGATGATCATGCCGCCAACCATGCCGGGTACTACGATGTGGTGAGCGCCTTTCAGGTCATGGAGCACACGGTTGATCCTGTTGGGTTCGCCAGGACACTGACGCGCATGCTGAAGCCCGGCGGCACCCTGATTTTGGGCGTGCCGGTTTGGCCTTCGCCCATGACCCAGTGCCCCAACATGCCGATCAATTGTCCGCCACACCATCTGACCTGGTGGAATGAGAGATCGCTCGAGGCGCTGGCGGACAGATTGAAGCTTGAAGTGGTGGAAATTTCACGCCTGCCGCCGCACCGGCACCATGCCTGGTTCCACTGGATGGAAAAACTGACCTGGGTGGACATGAGCAACCGGTACTATGCAAATCGCGCGGGCTGGCACTTTAACGTTGCGCTCGCACTCCCGCTTAGCTTGCTATGCGATCGTTTTCTGGGGATGCCCAAGAATGCAGGACAGATAGACATTATGCTCGTGGCCCGCAATCCCGCTCGGCTAGATTGACCATACGACATTGTTTCTGGCTGCAATCAAGACGACAGCCTGCGTCGAAAACCTGCGGATGCGCGCAGCCGTTCCACTTCTGCTCAATCGAGCCCCCTACCCTCAATCTTACGGGCAAATAGTCTGATCAAGCGTATGACCTCCGCGGCTCGACTGTGGTGGAATGCATGCCCTACCCCCTGTAATTCAACCAGTTCTGCACGCGGCAGGCGTGCCGCGAGATTTTCGGCGTGGTTCAACGCGGGTACGATCGTATCATCACTGCCAGTGACGAGCAGAAGCGGTTCTGAGATCTTGTCGTAGTGTTGGCTTTGCTGCTGCAAGAATGAACTGAGCTTGCTGACATCTTCAGCGCTTGCCTGGACTGTTTGAGGTCGCAAAGCCAGGTCCGATCCGGTCCTGCGGCGGTAGTCGTCTGTCGGTTCGTCAGGTGCAAACACGTTTGCGATGACCGAATTCAGCAACACCTGTCCCAATGGGACCATAGCGGTACGCGTGAATAGCCAGCCGATCACAGGCCTAGCCGCCAGATTATAGAACCAACCGACACCGGTATCCCACGAGTTGACAGCGCCTGCCAACAGGACGGCACCCGCACTCTCGTTTGGAAACTTCAGCAAGTAAGTCAGAACGAGCGACCCGCCCCAAGAGTGACCGACCAGAAGCGGTCGATGAATTCCCAGTTGATTGAGGGCGTCGCGTATCAGCTCTGCCTGAAACGCTGGATCTGGCCAATGGCCCGCCGGTCGATCGCTGTACCCGTAGCCCGGACGGTCAAACGCGATGACCCGATGGTCCTGCGCCAGATCATGCAGAATGCTTGCACTGAAATCTCGTAAGGATGCACTCACGCCATGCAGCAGAACAATACAAGGACCGCTACCGGCATCGACATAATGCAGGCGCACGCCCTTGGCGCAAACGTACTGCCCAGTCGGCGGATGCTCGCGTTCGATCTGCCGCGCTGCGTAGTACGTATAGGCGGCAGCCAGAACGACCAATCCGCAAAGAATTACAACTGACATTTGGACAATGCACACGATCGTCAATCGCTCATTCCTTTGAAAAAAGTATGGCCTCAGGCAGGTGGTTGGTCACCGACGAGGTGATCGCCATCATTGAGCGCGATCATCTGGCCATTAACCGATCTTACCGACAGTCATTCAAGAGTTCCTGCGGAGAAAACGCGATCTCTTTCATTACCGATCCGCCCTTGCCCAGGAGATAATCTCGGGCCAAATTCGTGCGAAGGCATCATGCCCTACAAGTATTCCAAGGTGCTGCAGGACAACGCCGATCTCCCCAGGATATTCGATCAGACGTGTGTCCACTCCCGACGTTGCATCAAGGAAAGGAACGACGGAGGCTGGCGGCGCGATCTCATCACTAGTATTTGCAACGGCAAGGATTGGAAGTTGAAAGCAGGATGGTTGTATTGTCCGTCCCCGGATTGTCAGTTTTCCACTACAGAGACGGTTTTCTTGATAAAGCCAAACAAGAATTTCGTGCACGAGCTTACCGGAAAGCGGAAGCTCATCCAGAGCCCAACGCTCAATGCGTGGACGCAGGTCCGATGCGCGGGGGTCTGTGGCACTAGCCACCGCGTCCAGAATTCTTGACCAGATGAAAGTTGTGGGCGATGCCGTTGCACTCAGCTGTGACAGAAAGGAACCAGGAACGATGTCTGTTTCTGATAGCCACCATGGAGTCATCGTCGCAAGAGCGTCCCGAAAGGAACTCACGCCGGGGTGCAGACAGAGCGGGACGCTAAGAAGCACTAGTCCCGAAAGATGCTCGGGGCGCAGAGCTGCAAAGATCGCCGCCAACGTACCGCCGAGCGAGTGACCCATGAGAAAAGGCTTCGCAGGAGCGATCTCCTTTGAGACCAAAGTACCGGCCTCCGAGATGGCATCATCCGCATATTCGGCCAGCCCGCAGATGGCACCTCGACGACAGGGAGGCTCCCATTCAAGAAGGTAAACGCGTAGGCCGTGCCGCAAGCAGTAGCGCACAGCACTTGCTGACGGACCGAGATCCCAGATGTAATGGCGTTTGATGGGCGCCGCCACAATGAGTACGCTTGGCCCCGCATCGGCACCGGAATACTGCCGAAGGCGCCAAAGTGAGCTCGAGGCGACGACGCGGTGACGGCACTCTTCAGGCCCAAATCCAATCCGGCCGAGGATGTCTCCTTGCGATCGACGGATTGCGTCGGATATTTCGTACAAGGGTCTCAATGGTGGATTTGCAGAAAAGTCTAACTTGACGAACGTCATTCAAAAATTCCAGAAGCCCGCCGTTTGATATGCTGACAACCTTCTGATTGTCGATATATGAACGCAAAGCAGCTTCTGACTCGAGACAATGCAGCGCAGTCGAAGGAGCGAAGCTATTTTCTGCTCCCAGATAACAGGAAGGGTTAGCGTTTGTCTGACACCTCCGACCTGTCAGTGAATGTTCCCTTGCTTTTGCCTTGTCTGACGAAGCGTGGCATGGTTTCAACAAGACCCATCCAAGCATCAAATTAGCTGAGAGCTGATGACATATGTCAAACTCAGCCGTCCATAATTCTGGCTTTGGGAGGACAATCCGTGAAGAACCTGCTTGTCGCTACCGATATGTCCGACAGGTCCGATATTGCAGTCGCACGCGCGATTTCTCTGTCCAAGACACTGCCGGCCGAAGTTACCGTTCTTTATGTCATCGAAGCCGACCTCCCTGATGGAGTGGCCAGTGCTCTGTCTGAAACCGCTGAGCCATTGCTGCGCAAACGGGTTGCAGAATTGTCAGACAAAGGTGACGTTGACGTTGCCATTCGCGTCGATCGGGGTCGAGATTGGGCTCAGATCATCGAGGTCGCCCAGAAGGGATCCTTCGACCTCATCGTAATGGGTGCGCATCGTCCCACCAGCCGGGAAATGACACGCGGCTCGACCATTGATCGTGTGGTTCGTGAATCCGGCTTACCCGTGTTGATTGCCAAGGGCGTGCGCGACGAAGGCTACCGCCACATCCTCGCCGCTGTTGATTTCTCATTGCCGTCCCGGCAGGCCGCTGAGTTGGCCGCGTCGTTGAGCATCAGCGCAAAGTTGCGCCTCATTCACGTCTACAAGGAGCCGCTGGCCGGAATGTTCGGCGCAGAATCAGAGGAAGATCAAGTCAACCGCCTTGAACACATGCTTGTCGGCGAGGCACCTGCAATGGACGAAGAGTTTCCGGAACTGGTGGTTAAGCAAGGCGAGCCCGTGAAGGTCTTGTATGACGAGGTTCACGACTGGCCGGCCGACCTGCTGGTCCTTGGCACCCACGGCCGCACCGGTGTTGGCTTGGCAATGTTGGGCAGTGTTGCAGAGCAGTTTGTGGCGAGCCCGCCTTGCGACATATTAATCGTCAAGGCTTGGTAGACTGCCTGCAGGCCAGCATGCGGCGACGCATTTAGACCGGGTACATTACTCAGCGCCTATGCCAGGGTGGAACCGCAGGCAGGGTCGCAGCTGTACGTGAGTTCAGAGGAAGCCCATGGCTGGAGAAATCTATCAACATACGCAGAGCTCGGGTTTCATGCTGGCCCTGATCGGGCTCGCCGTGATCGGCGCGTTAGTTGGGATTAGCTTGGTTGGCGCACATCTCGTTGCCTTGTTCGTTGTGGCAGTGCTGCTGATCGTCGCGCTCTTATTTCGTTCCCTAACCGTCCGGGTGGGTGACGGTCGCCTACACTGGTGTTTTGGGCCTGGATTTTGGAAGAAAAGCGTGCCGCTCACCGACATCACCGCGGTCGGAAGTGTACGCAACAAGTGGTGGTATGGATGGGGCATCCGCTACACGCCGCATGGTTGGCTCTACAATGTCTCTGGCCTTGAGGCGGTCGAGATCAACCTCGCCAATGGCAAGACATTCCGTATTGGTACTGATGAGCCCGAGCAGCTTTGCGAGGCAATTCTAAAGGCCCAACGAGTGGCGAAGGACAAGTCCTAAGACACGCTCTAGCATCGCCCGGGCCGACGCCGGCAAGTCTTGCGGGTTTTCGGCGCGCCAGCGTACCCGGCGCGGTCGGAACAGTTCGAACTCAATCAGCGCCCAGACCTCGTGGCGGCGCCCGTCGGCGTCGGTACAGGTCACCACCCGGTACTCGTCGAATTCGCCGCGAAAGCCAAAGGCGCGGCTTGCCGGCCGTCCGGCTTCGGCTTCAAACTTCGGAAACGCTCTAACGACCAACAGCAGCTGTAAACCTCCCAACAGGGCAGCGGTCGATCTTGACGGACTTCTACATTGCTTTTGTCGGTCATCTGCGGTGCTGAATTTGACGTAGCAACAGACGTCGATTGATGAACTATAACCGTTAAGATTGACGGCAGGAACGCGGCCGTTGGTTCAATTTGCAATGGGCCAGGTATCTCGCTGGCTTTCGGATAGTGTGGCCCCCTACCCTTCCGCGTAACAATCGTGGATTTCGCAACCGAAGCACAGTCATTGAAACGAAGGTAGATCGGGTATGACAGGCGGATTTCTGACGCAGGTGGCGGTTTTTCTGGCGGCAGCGGCTATAGCCGCGCCCATTGCCAAGAAGCTCAACATCAGTTCGGTGCTCGGCTATTTGGCGGCGGGCATTCTGATCGGGCCGTTCGGCCTGGGTTTTGTCTATTCGGTCTATCAAGTCGAGAACATCCTGCATATTGCCGAGTTCGGCGTAGCCTTGTTGCTGTTCCTGATCGGACTTGAGTTGAAGCCACGCCGGCTGTGGACGATGCGCGGGTCGATCTTCGGTCTCGGCGGCAGCCAGGTGCTGCTGTCGGCGGTCGTGCTGACGCCGGCCGCGGCGCTATTGCTCGGTGTTTCCTGGCCGACGGCGGTGTTCCTCGCGCTGGCGTTGTCTCTGTCGTCGACGGCGTTTGTGCTACAGGTGCTGGATGAAAAGCGCGAGTTGTCGACCAAGCATGGCCGGGCGGCGTTCTCGGTGCTGCTGTTCCAGGACCTGGCGGCCATCCCGCTGATCGCCATGGTGCCGCTGCTGGCCGGCGGTGCGGGCGACGAGGGCTTTTCTCCGTTTGCGATGTTGCGGGCGATTGCCGCCATCCTGGTGGTGATCATTGTCGGGCGCTACGCGCTGTCGACGCTCTACCGGCTAGTGGCCTCGACCGGGGTGCGCGAGGCGATGACGGCGAGTGCGCTGTTGACCGTCGTTGCGGTGGCGCTGCTGATGGAGGCGGTCGGTCTGTCGCCGGCGCTCGGCGCGTTCCTGGCCGGGGCACTGTTGGCGGATTCGCCCTACCGGCACCAGGTCGAGGCGGATATCGCGCCGTTCGAGGGCCTGTTGCTGGGCTTGTTC